>DATEPO010000425.1:0-6140 GCA_035273145.1 Nitrospiraceae bacterium | reverse complement strand
TTTCCAGGCCGGTGTAATCAGAACAGGTCAACAGCCGCGGCTTGGAGCTTCCGCCGCCCTTCTTGACGTGCAGATTTCCGTCGGCATCCCGGTCGAACAGTACGCCAAGCTCCAAGAGCCACTTCGCGACGGACGGGCCTTCTTCCACCATCACCTTGAGCAGTTGATGGTCGTTCTTCATGTGGCCGCCCTTGAGCGTGTCCAGGAAGTGTTGGACCGGGGAATCGTCGGAGGTCACGGCGACCTGAATGCCGCCTTGCGCCATGACGGTATTGGAATCGCCGAGGCGAAGCTTGGTCGCCAGCATGACCTTGGCGCCATGCGCGTGAGCATGCAGCGCAGCTGCACAGCCGGCTCCGCCGCCGCCGACCACGAGCACATCGGTCGTATAATTCGGCGTCAGATCGAGATCGGCCGAGATCGGGCTTTCGCCTTCCAGGAGCGCCGCCAACTCACGGACGGTCCGTTCACCGGCATTGGGACCGAACCTGACAAGACGGTACGCGCTCTCACGATGATCGGGATGATATTTCTTGATCAGCGTATCTCGCTCAGCGGGGGAGTACTTGGGAAACGTCTGTGCACGACGAGCGTCGCGCGTCTTGTGAACGATTTTTTGAAGTTCGTGGATGTCCATGGCGCTATCGCGCGCGCACGAGGCGCGGGGCGAGGGGCGAGAGGATATGATTTCGTACAAATCTTTCTGCCACTAGCCCCTCGCCTCGCAACTACTTTAATTCCGCACAGCGGTCTTTCAACTGCTGTTCATTCATGGAAAGCACGCTCGTCCATTCCGCATCATACCGACCGTCTTCAATCTCTTTGATGCGATGAGTAAGACGCTCCGGTTTATCCGTGAAATGCGCGCCTTGCGCGCGGCTGGCATACAAAGCGACGAGGTTCGGCGCGATGTCGGCAATGCACACGGGAGCGCAAAGTCCGCACATCACACAGTCCATGAACATTTCTGAAACGGCTTTAAAATCTCCGAACACCGCGCGCCAGACACCTTCACGAACATCGATGCCTTGAGGGCAGGCTTCCGTACACGCGTTACAATTCCGGCACATAGGCGCTTCCGGATACAGCGTAAACAAATCCTGCTTCGGGTCGGGAAGCGTGGCGATATCGTACGTCGCCTTGCGCGCCGGAAACGGAGGCACCATTGAAAACGACATGCCATCCTGCACGGAGGTTTGGCACGCCAAACAGGTTTTGACCTTGGGATCTTCTTTGGTTCGATAGTACGTCGCGCACGCGCCACAAAATCCTCCGAGGCATCCGACGCCACGAACGACTTCCTGGCCGGTATACCAGAGCGCTTTGATCACAGTGATGCCTTCCGGCACTTGATACGTTTTACCGGCCATCTCCACCGTGACCATCTTCGGACGGAGGACGTCTTCCTGATCGATGACGTTCGTGTCTTCTTGTGTCATGTAACTCTATAGGCTAGGGCAAGGGGCTGCGTATGCCGGCTCGCCTCCTCTTGCCACGTCGCCATTCTTTTAGGCAATCGCATCCACGATCGCATTTAACGTTGGGCTTGGACGCATAGCTTTCGTTGTCTTCTCGTCATGGGGATGATAATACCCGCCCATATCGACCGGTTTGCCTTGCGCGCTCAGCAACTCGGACGTAATCTTGGCTTCGTTCTGTTCAAGCTCTTTGGCCACTTTTGCAAACCGCGCTTGAAGGTTCTTATCTTGCGTTTGCTCCGCCAACGCTTGCGCCCAATACAAGGCGAGATAAAAATGGCTCCCGCGATTATCAATCTCGCCGACCTTACGCGCCGGCGATTTGTTGCTCTCCAGGAACTTGGCATTGGCTCGATCCAGCGTATCGGCCAGAATTTTTGCGGACGGGTTGTTCGATGTCTTACTGAGATGTTCCAAGGATGGAACGAGCGCCAGAAATTCTCCCAGCGAATCCCATCGCAGATAGCCTTCTTGTTGGAACTGCTGCACGTGCTTGGGCGCCGAGCCACCGGCTCCCGTTTCAAACAGACCGCCCCCGTTCAGTAAAGGGACAATTGAAAGCATCTTCGCGCTGGTGCCGATTTCAAGAATCGGAAAGAGGTCGGTGAGATAGTCCCGCAACACGTTCCCCGTGACGGAAATGGTGTCTTTTCCCTCTTTGACCCGCTCCAGCGAGAAGCGCATAGCCTCCGCCGGCGACATGATTCGAATGTCCAAACCCTTCGTATCGTGATTCTGCAGATAGCGATTGACCTTCTGGATCAGCTGCGCGTCATGCGCGCGGTTTTTGTTCAACCAGAAGATCGCAGGGGCGCCGGTGGCTTTGGCGCGATTGACGGCCAGCTTGACCCAATCTTGGATCGCCGCATCCTTCACCTGACACATCCGCCAGATATCGCCTTCTTCCACGGTATGTTCCAGCAAAACTTTTCCCGACCCGGTCACCACGCGAATCGTGCCGTTGCCCGGCGCCTTGAACGTCTTGTCATGCGAGCCATATTCTTCCGCGGCCTGAGCCATGAGACCGACATTGGGCACACTGCCCATGGTCTTTGGATCGAGGGCGCCATGCTTCTTACAGAATTCAATGACCTCCTGATAGATCGGGGCGTAGCTCCCGTCGGGAATCACGCACTTGGTGTCCGCGAGCTTCCCGTCCGGTCCCCACATTTTCCCGGAATCGCGAATCACCGGCGGCATGGAGGCATCGATAATGACGTCGCTGGGCACATGCAGGTTCGTGATCCCTTTATCGGAGTTCACCATCGCCAACGGCGGCCGCTTTTTGTATACCTCTTGGATGTCCGCTTCGATCGCCTTGCGTTGATCGTCCGGCAACGTCTTGATCTTGGCGTAGAGGTCCCCCAGGCCATTGTCGACATCGACGCCCAGTTTTTGAAGCACCGCACCGTGTTTGTCGAACACGTCCTTGAAAAACACCGACACCGCATGTCCGAAGATCTTGGGATCCGAGACCTTCATCATCGTGGCTTTCATGTGAAGCGAGAACAGCACGCCCTGCTTCTTGGCGTCTTCGATCTGGGCCTCTAAGAATTCGCGCAACGCCCGGCGGCTCATGAACGTGGCATCGACGATTTCGCCGGCCTGCAGAGCGAGTTTAGGTTTGAGCACCGTGGTCTTGCCGTCCTGACCGACGAACTCGATGCGGGCGTCGGTGGATTCGGTAAGCGTCATCGATTTCTCGTTGGAATAGAAATCTCCGCCGTTCATATGGGCCACATGCGTCTTGGAGTCCTTCGTCCACACGCCCATTTTGTGCGGGTGTTGTCTGGTATGCTGCTTGACCGAGAGCGGCGCCCGGCGATCCGAGTTGCCTTCACGCAACACCGGGTTGACGGCGCTCCCTTTAATTTTGTCGTAGCGCGCCTTGATATCCTTCTCTTTGTCGTCTTTCGGGTTCTCGGGGTAATCCGGAACCTTATAGCCCTGACCCTGTAATTCCTTGATGGCCTCTTTGAGCTGAGGAATCGAGGCGCTGATGTTGGGCAACTTGATGATATTGGCGTCCGGGGTCTTGGCAAGCTCGCCCAATTCCGACAGATCGTCCGATTGTTTTTGTTGCGCGGTCAGATAGTCCGGAAAAACGGCGAGAATTCGTCCTGCCAGAGAGATATCCCTCAATTCAACCGATACGCCCGCCGCCTTGGTGAACGCTTTGACGATCGGGAGAAACGAATAGGTGGCCAGTGCCGGCGCTTCATCAGTTTTTGTATAGATAATTTTGGATGCGTGTGTCGTCATGGTTTGTCCTCTTTGAGCATCGTTTAGTTCAACGCGTTCAGCGCGGACCCGGCCTTGAACCACGCAATCTGCTGCGTTGTCATGCTGTGATTCGCCTGAATCATCACATCTGGTCCGTTGGCTTTATGAATAATGACCTGTACCGGCTTGGCAGGCGCCAGGTTTTTCAAGTCGACCACACTGATGCGGTCATTCTGCTCGATCTTTTCGTAATCCTTTGGTTCGGCAAAGGTCAGCGGGAGAATGCCCTGCTTCTTCAGATTTGTCTCGTGAATGCGAGCAAAGCTCCGGGTCAGGACCACGAGCACGTTCAAATACCGGGGAGACATTGCGGCATGCTCACGGCTGCTCCCTTCACCGTAATTCTCGTCTCCCACGACGATGGAACCGATCCCTTTCGCCTTATAGCGACGAGCGATTTGCGCGATGGTCAAGCCCGACTCTCCCGTCAACACATCCGTTCCCTTGCCCAGTTCAGGAAAGAACGCGTTATTCGCGCCTAAAAACATATTGTCGCTGATTTTGTCGAGATGCCCGCGATACTTCAACCATGGTCCGGCCGGAGAGATATGGTCTGTGGTGGTCTTTCCTTTGGTCTTGATGAGTAACGGCAGCTTGGTGAAATCCTGACCGTTCCACCGCGGAAACGGTTGCAGCAATTGAAGCCGTTCACTCGTGGCCGGAACATCCACCGTAAGACCTTCACCGTTTTCAGCCGGCGCGATAAAGCCTTCTTCGCCCTTGGCGAAGCCCTTGGAAGGCAGCTCTTCGCCATGCGGCGCTTGAAACTTTAGTTCCTTGCCGTCCGCAGTCTTGAGCGTCCCATGTACGGGATCAAACCCAAGATCACCCGCAAAGGCATAGGCGGTGACCACTTCTGGGCTGGCTAAAAAGGACAAGGTTTCATTGATGCCGTCATTCCGCCCTGGAAAATTTCGATTGAATGAGCTCACGATGGAATCCGATTTTCCTTTGACCCCATCGGCGCGCTTCCACTGCCCGATGCACGGTCCGCAGGCATTCGCGAGGACCGTTCCTCCCATTTGCTCGAACGTGTCCATAAAGCCGTCCCGCTTCATGGTGTGGAAAATACGCTCGGATCCCGGCGTCACTAAAAATGCCGTCCTTGCCTTGAGGCCCGCCTTCAGGCCTTGTTGCGCGACATGCGCGGCCCGGCTGATATCTTCGTACGATGAGTTGGTGCAGCTTCCGATGAGCGCAGCCTTGAGTTCGACGGCATAGCCCTTCTCTTTCGCCTCGGCCGCCATCTTCGAAATGGGTCGCGCCAAATCCGGCGTGTGCGGTCCGACGACATGCGGTTCCAGTTGGGACAGATCGATCTCGACGATCTGATCATAATACTTCTCCGGCGACTGCAGCACTTCCGGATCGGCGACCAGCAGCTCTCGGTTGGCTTCCGCCAGAGCGGCCACATCGGCACGTTCCATCAACTTCAAGTAGGCCACCATCTTTTGGTCGAACGGGAAAATGGACGTTGTGGCGCCCAACTCTGCGCCCATGTTCGCGATCGTGCCTTTGCCGGTCGCGCTGATCGTTTCCGCGCCTGGACCGAAATACTCCACGATTTTATTAGTGCCGCCCTTCACGGTGAGCAAACCGCAGATGTAGAGAATCACGTCCTTCGGCGACGCCCAGCCGCTCAATTTGCCGGTCAGTTTGACACCGATCAATTTCGGATGCAGCACTTCCCACGGCAGACCGGCCATGACTTCGCCGGCATCCGCCCCCCCGAC
Organism: Nitrospiraceae bacterium; assembly: GCA_035273145.1. GTDB lineage: Bacteria > Nitrospirota > Nitrospiria > Nitrospirales > Nitrospiraceae > JAICXS01. Next base: position 646 of record DATEPO010000425.1, on the reverse strand, counting down.
ACCGATGGCCAGCATGCCCAATCCGCCGCCGTTGGGAGTATGCGAGTCGGTGCCGATAATAAGCCCGCCGGGGAAGCCATAATTCTCCAAGACCACCTGGTGGATGATCCCGGCGCCCGGCTTCCAAAAGCCAATCCCATATTTTTTCGCCGCGGAGGCGAGAAAATTATAGACTTCCTTGTTCTCGTCCATGGCGCGCAGCAGATCTTTTTCCGAGCCGACTTCCGCGCGAATTAAATGATCGCAGTGAATCGTGCTCGGCACGGCGACTTTGCTCTTATTCGCCTGCATGAATTGCAAGATCGCCATCTGCGCCGTGGCATCCTGCATCGCGACACGATCGGGGCGCAGGGACAGCATCGCCTTGCCGCGTTCCCACACCTGCGTGTCGAAGTTATCGGCATGCGAGACGAGGATTTTTTCGGTCAGCGTCAAGGCGCGACCGAACTTCTTCCGCGCCTTCGCCAGCCTCTCCGGCATTGACGTGTAGAGTTTTTTAATGAGTTCTAGTGACATATGTGCGCTCCATACTTCCATTCATGAAGGATGATCAGGGTATCGTACTCGAACCGGCCATTTCAACGACGGGACTTCCCCGCAGTTATTTCAGCGGCGGCACTTCGCGCCGCTTGGGCGCTGCATAGTT
>DATEPO010000424.1:0-13090 GCA_035273145.1 Nitrospiraceae bacterium | reverse complement strand
GACATCTAATTTCCCTTGCGCGGTGGCGATACGGACTTTGGCCCCATCCGTTAATCCGAGCCGTTCCATATCCTTCGCGTTCATGTGAAGACGGCCCGTGTTGGGCGCGATCGTAATCAACCCCGGCGCTTGCGTCGAGAGCTTTCCGGAGTGATACAGGAGCTGTCCAAGGACAAGGGCAAACGGTTTTGCCGTATGTGTGGCCGTTACCGCCTCCGTCTGATATCGCGCTTTCACCTCGGCGCTATACCCATTCGAGAGATATAGGTCAGGGTTGGGGATCGGCTTTCGCGGCTGCCCGAGATTGTAGTATCCCGGCAACAGTTTCATAATCTCGCGTTGAATGTCATGCGGCGATTCATAGTCGAGCTGACAACCCAGTCCCGAGGCAATGGCCGTCATGATGTGCCAATCAGGCAGGCTCTCTTCAACCGGATCCATAGCCTGCCGAATTCGCAGGACCTTTCCTTCTAAATTGGTAAACGTTCCTTCTTTTTCAGCATAGCTGCAGGCTGGAAGCACGACATGTGCGACGCGAGCCGTCTCGGTCAGGAACAGATCCTGGCACACCAATAGCTCCACCCGCTCTAACGCAGCCTGCACCTCCATTGATTTAGGCAACGTGGCCAGAGGGTTTTCGCCCACGACATAGAGCGCCTTGATCTGACCAGTTCTGCAGCGCTTGAGAATCTCGGTGAACGTTGCACCTTTTCCAGGCGCCGGCAATTCAGCGCCCCACACTTTTGCAAATCGATCTCGGGCCGTCACATCGGTGAAGGCGGCCTGCCCGGGTAAAAATTCCGGCGCGGCTCCCATATCGACCGCGCCTTGCTCATTGATCTCTTCCGTAACCGTACTGACGCCGCAACCCGTTCGACCGAGTTTTCCGGTAATCCATGCGAGATCCATGAGAGACAAGATCTTCTCATAGCCACCTGACCGGCGAACGATGCCTTCGGCGCAAAGAATGATCGCGCGGGGCGCTTCAGCAAAAATCGACGCCGCTTCATGGATCTGTTCCACGGCAATACCGGTCACCGCCGTAACGGACTCGAAGGAGAGCTTCGCCACCGCCTCCTGAAGAGCCGCGAAGGCCTTTGGATGTTTCTCCGTGGCCTCCGTATCGATCAGGTCCTGCTCGATGACCGATTTCACGAGGCCTTGCACAAAAACGCCTTCGCTGCCCGGCTTCACCATCATCGGATGCGACGCGAGCCTAGCGATGTTCGTCTGAGCGGAATCGACGACGATGACCTGGGATTTGTAAATGCGAATCGCATCCTTGACCCGCACGGACGTCAACGGATTGGTCTCGGTTAGATTGCTGCCGATCAAGAGAATCGCTTTGGCCTTGGTCAGATCCTCCCAATCGTTCATCGTCCGCCCTACGCCAACGGCATGTTGCGCGGCTCTCACAAAATTGATATGGCCATACCGTGCGCTACTGTCGAGTTGATTCGTTCCAATCGCAACCCGCATGAGTTTCTGGAACAGATAGAGCTCCTCATTGGTGCATCGAGCCGTGATCAAGCCGGCAATGGCGTCCGGGCCATACTTGGCCTTGACATCGGCCAAGCGATCGACCACTGAGTGCACCGCTTCAAGCCATGGCGCCTCAACGAGTTTGCCGTCGCGGCGCATAAGCGGCTGCTGTAAACGCGCCTTGCTGTCGATGTATTCAAACCCGAATCGGCCGCGCACACAGATTCCGCCATGTCCCTTGGCGGTTTCGGAACGATCGCCCCATTTATTTTTCCAGGACAGCGGCGAGGTGACCCTGACCACTTCCCGGTCCTTAGTCTCCACATGCATCTGGCAGCCATCGCCGCAGTAATTGCAGGTAGTCGTGGTTTTCTTCAACTGCCACGGCTTGTAGAGATATTTGGAAAACTTGTTGGTGATTGCGCCGACTGGGCAAACGGCGAGACAGTCGCCGCAAAACTCGCACGACAGAGGTTGATCTCCTTTGGCCACGACCTGATTGAACCCACCCTTTTTCATGAATTGCAGCGCATCGATCATCAACACGTCCTTGCAGACATTGATGCATTCGCCGCATGCGATGCACCGGTTCATGTTGAAGTCCAGTACCAGGCTGCGCGTGTCTTCGGGAATCAGTTTTTGCTTGGCATTGGCGAGATTCGTGACTTGATGCTGAAACGCCATGTCTTGCAGCTCGCAATGTCCGTCAGCATCGCAGACCGGGCAATCCAGCGGATGCACGGACAGATGCTTTTCCACCGCCTTCTTGCGCGCCTGAAACAGATCGTCGCCCTCCGTCCGGACGATCATCCCGGCCGCGGCTTTCGCCGTGCAGGAACGAACGGGAGCCTTTTTCCCTTCCACCATCACGAGGCACATGCCGCATGACCCAAAGGGATCAAAGGTGTAGTGATAGCACATGGCCGGCACGATCTTCCCGGTGCTCGAAATGACATCGTAGAGAGATACGCCATCGCTGGCCGACACAGATCGGCCGTCGATGGTCAGTTCAATCGGTTTCGCTTCAACTTCAGGATTCGTGGCAGGCTTCAGACCCATCTCTTTTCCTCGTTACAGTTGCACCAGTAATCAGGATGCTCAAAATTAATCAGGATGCTCAAAATGGCCATCCAACGAGGCCGCAGGCGAGAAAAACCCGGAGACGTGCCCTCTGGGGTACGTTGCGGATTTTTCGAACCGAGAACGAAATTGGGGACCATTTTCAGCGTCCTGTCCACGATCGCATTCGCCCATGACGATGTCATACGTTCCAAAAATAGTGACCGCATCGGCGATCATGTACCCGCGGGACATATAGTCGAACGCGCCCATGTGAATAAAGGAGGGGGCGCGAATTTTCAGCCGGTACGGCTTGCCGCCGCCGGTGCTGACGATGTAAAAACCAAGTTCTCCTTTGTGCGCTTCCGTGCCGCAATAGATTTCTCCGGGAGGCGCATTGAACCCTTGAGAAAATAATTTGAACTGTTGGATCATGGAATCCAGATTGGTGAAGACTCGTTCCTTGGGCGGCAGCGTGACGCTCGGTACATCGGCCATCACCGGACCTTCCTGCATCTGATCCAGGCATTGCTGAATAATCTTGACGCTCTCGTACATTTCCTGAACGCGAATCCAGTATCGATCGTACGTATCCCCGTTCTTGCCCACCGGGACACTGAACTCGCACTTCGGATAGGCCGAATAGGGCTCATACTTGCGCAAATCATAATCGACGCCCGAGCCCCGTAGCGTCGGGCCGCTGAGGCCAAAGCTCAATGCGTCTTCGGCCGATATGACTGCCACACCCTTGGTCCTTGCCACCCAAATTCGGTTTTTCTCCAAGAAGACGACATATTCATCGATCTTCGGCGGAAAATACTCCAAGAACTGACGCAGCTTTTGAATCAGTGCCGGTGTGAGGTCTCGCTCTACGCCGCCGATCCGATACCAACTCGTCGTTAAGCGTGCGCCGCACAATTCATCGAACCAATCGAGCAGGATCTCCCGGTCGCGAAAGGCATAGAAAAAGACCGTCATCGCGCCGATATCCAACGCCTGCGTGCCTAACCAGAATTGATGCCCGATGATGCGCTGGACTTCGGCCACGATTGTGCGAAGGTACTCCGCCCGCTCGGGCACCGTGATATCCATGAGCTTCTCGACCGCCCGGCAGTAGGCGAAGTTGTTGTACATCGCACACACATAATCGAGCCGGTCGGTATGTGGAATGAATTGATGATAGGTGCCGTCTTCCGCGAGTTTTTCTACGCCGCGGTGCAAGAACCCCATGACCGGTGTTGACTTGACGAGCCGCTCACCCTCCAACTCCAGAATCACCTTCAGCACGCCATGCGTGCTGGGATGCTGGGGTCCCATATTGAGCAGCAATTCCTCGGTTCGAAGCGTCGGGAGGCTCTCGCTCTCCGGATGCTCGGGATCCACCTTATAGACGGTAGTCCGCTGATCGTCGAGTACGGGTTTGGTGGTGTTCTCTTTCATGACGGATTTTTTAGGTTGTCTCGTTCAAGAACTCAAATGTATCCCGCCAACCTTTTCCCTGCACGGGAAAGTCTTTCCTGAGCGGGTACCCTTCGGTGTACTCGTCCGGCATGAGAATACGGCGCAAGTCGGGATGATGGCGAAAGCGGATCCCCATCATGTCGTAGACTTCACGCTCCATGAATTCGGCGCCCTTCCAGAGATCCGTCAGCGAGTCGACGATACAATCGGACTCTGGAACCCGCGTCTTCAAACGAATCCGATGGCGCTTTCGAATCGAATAGACTTCGTACACGACTTCAAACCGCTCTTCGTCGTCCGGCCAATCGACTGAACTGACATGCACGATGTAATCGCAATCCATATCGGGATCGTCATGCACAAATCGGGCGATGTCATGCAGGAATTCGCGCGTCACCGTCACTGCGACATCACCGCGCCATTCGACGGCCTTAATAAACCCCCTGGGATATTCCTGCTGAATCCGCTCGGCTAAGACATGCATCGATGACCTGCCTACGCTTTGAGTTGAACCTGCTCCGGCTGCTTGGTAAAGACTCGCTTCAGCATAATCCGTTCTTGCAGTTTCAAAATGCCGTCGAACAGCGCTTCCGGAGTCGGAGGACAACCGGGCACGTAGATATCGACCGGTACAAAACGGTCCACGCCTTGGACGACGCTGTAACTGTCGTAAATATTGCCCGATGTCGCACACGATCCCATCGCAATGACATACTTCGGTTCCGGCATTTGATCATAAATTTTCCTGATAACCGGCGCCATGCGGCGACAGACCGTACCGGCGACGATCATTAAGTCGGACTGACGGGGCGAGGCCCGAAAGACGCCGGCGCCGTAGCGATCCATATCATAACGAGAGGATACCGCCGCAATCATTTCAATCGCGCAACAGGCTAATCCAAACGTCATCGGCCACAGTGACCCTTTTCGAGCCCAGTTCACCGCCCGTTCAAGCGTCGTCACGATGACGTCCGACTGTCCGTCCTTCTCATGCCGACCGATCTGTACCAGTCCCATTTCTACCTCACCCAACTAAAGACGGGAAGACCAACCCCTTCCCGAATGCACCTTGCCGTGCGTGAGCATGCGGGTCGGTCCGTCCGTCCCTCAGTCCCATTCCAACGCACCCTTGCGCCAGGCATAGACGTACGCCACTAGAAACAGAGCGATAAAGACCAACATTTCGACTAATCCAAATAACCCGATCTGCCCGTACACCACCGCCCAGGGATAGAGGAAAATCACTTCAATATCGAAGATCACGAACAACATGGCAAAGATGTAATACCGCACGGGAAACGGCATGCGGGCATCTGAGAAGGGCTCGCTGCCGCACTCATAGGCGCTCAGTTTCTCTGCTTCCGGGTACTTTGGCTGCACCACATAACTCAGGACCAGGGTGACGACTCCAAACGCCATGGCAATCCCAACGAACAACAGGATCGGAAAATATCGCGACAGATAGTCGAGGAGTAATTCAGTACCGTTCACGGGACCTCACCATCAAGCCATTGACTTCTAATGAGGATTTTCGGAGTTTAGCCCTGCCGCCAAAACAAATTCAAGCGCACAAAGGACCTAAGCCTCTCTCTGCCGAAAGCCCTAGCAAGACGTGGGGTCATCCTAGGAAGAGCGCATGGGGAGGGCTGCCGGCGAGTCGCGCTACTGACCGGCATTTCGATGCGTATCCATCTTGTCGGCCGACATCTTGAGAGTGCCAGGACGCTCGGCACCCACCTGCCATTCCGCCTCAAGTGGAAAGACTGCCTTCGCTTTGCTGCGCCGATGAATTTGCGTTTCGATCCGGCGGGCCCTGGGGGCTTTCCATGGGCTGGGACTTTTCTCAATGCTATCGTCGCACTGACGCTCTGAGTCGCGAGCCATATCTACTCAACTCGATCCTGATACATCATTAAACCGTCAAATAATGGAGCGACAACTTATCACCCGGTTCAAAGTCGTGTCAAACAGGACTCGGCCATCTATCTTCCTTGACACAGCCGCATGATTTGCTATGGTTTAGCATAAGAATCAATGGATTGGAGGGACGCGATGATGCATGTTATACGGATCGGAGTGGGGGTATTCACCCTCATCCTCATCGGAGCTTCACCCGCGCTCCCCGCGACACCGGCCCACAAAGCTGTTGAGTACGGCGAACAAGCACTCGCATTTTCCTCCGGCTTTATTCGCGAAGACATTCCATCCGACGGAGTGGTCGCCAAAACCGCCTACAGCCGTCAAGTCGTGGGACACGGCGACACGGTGTACTTGCGAATGAACCGTCCGGAGGACGTTTCTATCGGCTCCTTATACACGGTGTACCGCCGAAGCCGTAAAGTGTTTCATCCTACCAATGGGCATTACCTCGGGAATCTCTTTTCGATTATTGGCGTCGTCCGAGTGACGAAGATCGACAACGATCTCGCAACGGGTAAAGTGGATCATGGCTATATGTGGATCGCACCGGGCGACATGGTCATGCCTTTTTCACTTCCGTCGATGGAAGATGCGGCGATATCGGGAACAAGTTCCCCGGATACGACCGGCATGGTGATCGAAATCCAGATGCCTCGCACCCTGGTCGCTCAGAACAATATTGTGTATCTCGATCTGGGGCGGACGGACGGCCTCCGCATCGGCGACCGATTTGAAGTACTCCGCAGTCGTCGCGGCTTTCCCACAGAACCGATTGGCGAAGTAAAAATACTGGCTGTGGAAGAGATGACGGCGACAGCGCTCATTGTCCGCGCGGTCATGCCGTTGGCAATCGGCGATCAGGTGATACCAAAAGAATTGACCAGAGAAGCCGCAGTCCATGTCGCCCATTCTGGCCAAGGCCGCCAGGCGCCGCTCTCGGCTTCCACGAAAGCCCGTGAAAGTCTCATGAAGTCGTTACAGACGGAGATTGCGACGGGCGATGTCAGTGTCGAGCAGGTCGGGGACAAGGTGACGATCAGTCTCAATGATTTAGTCCATCAATTAGAATATGAGCCGGGGGAAGCTCGAATCAAACCAACCGGAATTAAAATCCTGAAACAGATCAGTGAATATCTGAAGCACGATACGGACAATGAGATTCTCGTAGAAGGTCACACGGACAATCAACCTATTGGGCCAACCTTAGTGAAGCATTACGCGACAAACCAAGAGCTCTCAGAGGATCGCGCCGGGCTCATCGTACGCTATTTTGTCGACGCAGGGATCGACCCTGCGGCAATGACCGCAATCGGCTATGCTGATACCCGTCCGGTCTCCAGCAATGCGCGCGAGGAAGGGCGCAAACGAAACCGCCGAATCGAGATCATCCTGACGCCAAAACAGGTTATACAGGAAGAACCGAAATCGATGGATGTGTCCGCCGAAGAACCGAAGGCGGTCGCGTTACCGCCTGCGGAGTCTCCCGAAGAACTGATGCCTATCGAACCGCTTCACGTGAATGTTCCCGCATCTCCGGCTACCGCTGTGCAAGAAAGGGGCATATCGCCATCTGCGATCAATGCCCCCTAACTGATGTACCCAAGCCGGTGCAATTCCCCCGCCGGAATATTTTGACTGATCATTAGAATGGGAGTACCATGCTTTCCCGTAAGATCTCTGATATAAACCGTCATCACGATCTCATCTGAAATCCTACCGCCGACGTCTGGGATGCCGTTACACCAATCTCCGGGACCTCCCCAGAACCGCCGACCGTACGCCTGGCTACCGAGTCTCATTATAGGAATGACGGTGGTGGCCCTCGTCATTGGGACGCTGGTCCTTCATTACGTGGAAAGGCGCCTCGTCGCCGCCACCGGTCAAAACCTCACTCTGGCTTCAGCCGAGATCACCGACAAGTTAGACCGCCTGTTATTCGAGCGTTATGGCGACACGCTGGTCATGGCCAGAGAGTTCAGCCTTCGAATGGATAATCCTGCATTCCTGGCTTCATTCATGGCATGGATGAAAGACGCCTACGCGCCCGTCTATGTCTCGCTGGGGGTGACCGACGCGAACGGCTTGTTGATTGCCTCCACCGATCCGGCTTTGGTGGGCCAAGACTGGAGCAAGCACATCTGGTTTCAAGCCGTGCGGGACACGCACGCCATCCATATCGGTGATGTGGGTCCGTATGAAGCCGCTGAAGGTATGGATGCGGTGGCCTTTAGCGCGCCGATCCTCGATTCAAACGGAGTGTTGCTCGGCGTGGTGACCACGCGGGTCGGCATCCTCATGTTGGAAAATGTGCTGACTCAGACGATTCATGCGATCGAGAGCCGAGACGATTTTTTAGGGCACATTGAATATCAGTTCCTCATGCGAACAGGACAGGTTTTCATCGACTCCGATTTGATGCACAAGGGAAATGTCAATCTGAAACAGATCGGGCTCCCGTCCACGTTTCTCAGTGAATCGGGGCAGCCTGGATATGTCGAGGAGGAACATGCTCGACGACACGTCCAAGTTGTCACCGGATATGCACGAACGCATGGTTACGGCCGTTTTAAGGGACTCGACTGGACCGTTCTGATTCGGATGGACCGGGGCGATATTCTCGCTCCCGTCCGTCTGGTGTTGCTGAACATCGGCATCGCGGGAGCTGTAGTTTGGACGCCTATGTTCATTGCGCTCCTATGGGCAACCGGCCGTTTGCGGAAAGAATGGGCGCAAACACAGCAAGAAGCCGCGCGTGCCCACGCGGCAGAGGCGGCCGAACGGGAAAGCGAGGCCCGCACCCGGATGATCATTGAAACGGCTTTGGACGCGCTCATTGTGATAGATGTCGAGGGACGGGTGACGGAATGGAACGCTCAGGCGCATACGATGTTCGGCTGGTCGCGTGAGGAGGTCATTGGAGAATCCCTGTCATCCAAGATTATTCCGGTTCAATATCAGAATGCCCATGAAGCCGGCTTACGGTGCTATCTGAAAACGGGGCACGGGCCCGTCATCAATAGACGGATCGAGGTCACGGCCCGACACCGCGACGGACACGAGTTCCCGGTCGAACTCTCAATTTCATCTACTCGGGTAGCCGACACATATACCTTTAGCGCGTTTGTCCGTAATGTCACGGAGCAAAAACTCGCTGAAACGCAGCTTCGCGAAAGCGAGGAGCGCTACCGGTCGGTGGTGACGGCCTTGGACGAAGGCGTGTTGTTTGCCGATGATCAGGGCATCATTCGGGCCTGCAATACGAGCGCGGAGCGGATACTCGGAGTGCCCACGGGGGATCTATTGCAGCGAAGCATGCAAGACCCGAATTGGCACACCATCCACGAAGATGGGTCGGTCTTCCATCCCGACCGTTCACCGATCGCGATGACGCTTCGGACAGGTCAGCCGTATGTCGATGTCATTATGGGCGTACGGACGGTTGAAAAAGGTGTACGATGGATCTCGGTCAACACACGCCCGCTGATGCGGAACAGCGACAGTGCCCCACACGCCGTCGTGGCATCGCTGACCGATATCACCGAGCACAAGCGGGGAGAGCAACGCCTGCGTGTTCAGCATGCCATTACACGCGTATTGGCGGACGCGACGACGTTGAAAGAAGCCGCCGCTGTGATCCTGGAAACGATTTGCGAGCCGTTAGGATGGAACCTCGGTATTCTGTGGATTGTGGATCGGCACGCCAATGTCTTACGGTGCATGGAGAGTTGGGCGAACCCGAACTCCGAGGTGCACGCATTTGAAACGGCAAGCCGGCAGCGGACCTTCACACGAGGTATCGGCCTGCCGGGTCGTGTGTGGGAGGCTGGAGCTTCAGCGTGGATTGCCGACATCTTCCATGATGCGAATTTTCCGCGATTTCCCATGGCGGAGAAAGTCGGGCTTCATGGAGCGGCGGCTTTTCCTATCTTGCTCGGCGGCGCGGTCGAAGGGGTGATGGAGTTCTTTACCCGGGAAGTTCGCCAACCGGATGACCACATTCTTGCGTTGATGGCCGCAATCGGGAGCCAAGTGGGGCATCTGATTGAGCGGAAGCAGTTGGAAGAACAGCTTCGGCAGTCCCAAAAGATGGAGGCGATCGGCAGACTGGCGGGAGGAATCGCGCACGACTTTAACAATTTACTGACGGTGATCACCGGATATAGCGAGGTGGCGTTGAGCCGTCTCCAGAAGGAGGACCCGCTTCACATGGAACTGGACGAAATCAAGCAGGCGGGAAACCGCGCCGCCGCCTTGACCAGCCAACTTCTGGCGTTTAGCCGCCGGCAGGTCCTCCAGCCGAAAGTGTTGGATCTGAATCTGGTGGTGACGAATCTCGAAAAACTCTTGCACCGATTGATCGGTGAAGATGTCAATCTCGTAGTCTCTCTCGCCCCATCGTTAGGCCATATTCACGTCGATCCCGGTCAGATCGAACAGGTGTTGATGAATCTGGCGGTGAATGCGCGGGATGCCATGCCGAAAGGCGGCAGGCTGGTCATCGAAACGCAGAATGTGGATTTCAGCGGACCGTCCGCCGGCCGGCCTCTTTCGGTTGAACCCGGTTCGTATGTCATGCTCATGGTGAGCGATACGGGCTCTGGCATGGACGAGTACACGCGCTCGCATATCTTTGAACCGTTCTTTACGACCAAGGAGCAGGGGAAAGGCACCGGATTGGGGCTGTCCACGGTGTACGGGATCGTGAAACAAGGCGATGGGGAAATTATCGTCGATACCAAGCCGGGACAGGGCAGCAAATTTATGATTTATTTCCGGCGCGTTCCTGCACGTGAACCGATCACCTCCGACACGGCCGCGCAACCGGCCGTCACTCATCCTGGAACGGAAACGCTGCTACTGGTCGAAGATGAGCCGGCCATTCGCGCGCTAGCCGGAGATATCTTGCGTCGCTATGGGTATACGGTGCTGGAAGCTCGGCATGGCGTGGAAGCCCTGCTGACCGGCAGTCAATATCTGGGAATGATTCATTTGCTGATCACCGATGTGATCATGCCGCAAATGAGCGGGAGCGAGGTGGCAGAACGCCTGACGCATGAACGTCCACACATGAAAGTCCTCTATATATCAGGCTATACCGATGACACCATCATTCATCATGGCGTGATCCAGGAAGGCACTGCATTTTTACAAAAGCCGTTCTCGCCCGACGTTCTCGTCCAAAAAGTCCGCCAGGTTCTGGATCTACACTGATAGAATGCCTGAGCGCTGACATCCAATCGCGCCCGCAATCCGTATAACAATTCAGAAGCAGTTGGAAACTACAACCACAAGGAGGGCGCGATGAAACAGTTGTTCAGTGTCACGGTGCTGGTTGCGAGTATGGCATTGGCGACGGGTTTGGGCTGGGCAGATATGGGGAAGGGAGCGGTGCCCCTCAAAACAGCGCCGGGTTCGAAAGCCGAGATGCATAACAACGAGGGCATCGAACATGTCACGCAAGGCCATTGGGATGTGGCCAAGAAGCACTTTACGGAAGCCGCCTCAGCCGATCCAAAGTCGGCGGAGGCTCACTACAATCTCGCGCTCGCTCTGGATAAGACCGGCGATCATAAGGGCGCCACGGAACATTTCAAGACGGCCCATGACTTAGGCAAGGACAATCCCGACATCCAAAACTCCGGCATTCTGAAAGCGCATCTGAAGATGAAATAGAAGTGCCGAGTGTTGAGTCCTGGGTGCTGAGTAAAGCTGCTCGGACCCGGGACTCCCACTGATCTCTGATTAGCTCAGCACTCAGAACTTTGAGTCCCCACCTTGCTATTTCCCCTCGGTTTCAGTTATTCGTCATCCATGACCGAATCATCTACCAAAGGGCGCGAACTCGACATCGACCAGTATCGAGTACGGGAAGAACCGTATTACGCCGAGGTGAACGGCGAAGTCAGCCTGTTCACCATCGCCGCGCAAAGCCGGATGCCGGTCATGCTCAAAGGACCCACAGGATGCGGGAAAACGCGCTTCATTCAACATATGGCGTTTCGCTTAGGCCGTCCGCTCATCACGGTGGCCTGCCATGAAGATCTCACCGCGTCCGATCTCGTCGGACGCTACCTGCTGAAGGGTGACGAGACCGTGTGGGTGGATGGACCGCTCACCCTCGGTGTGAAGCACGGCGCCATCGTGTATCTCGATGAAATTGTCGAGGCACGAAAAGACACGACGGTCATTGTTCATCCACTCACTGACGATCGGCGGCTTCTACCGATTGAAAAAAAAGGGCAGATCATCGAAGCCGTGGACGACTTTCTTCTCGTCATCTCCTACAACCCCGGCTATCAGAGCGTGCTGAAAGATCTGAAGCAAAGCACCAAGCAGCGATTCATGGCGATTGAGTTCACCTACCCGCCCCGTGAGGTCGAATCCCAGATCATTGTGCGTGAAGCTCAGGTCGCTCCGGACATCGCCCAGCGACTTGTCAAGCTCGGCGAGAAGGTGCGCAACTTGCGCAATCACGGCCTGGAAGAAGGTGTCAGCACGCGATTGCTGATTTACGCCGGCGAATTGATCCGGAGAGGCGTCACGCCGATCCAAGCCTGCGATGTCGCCGTCGCGCGACCCATTACCGACGATCGCGATATGCAGCGCAGCATTCAAGAATTCGTCAAAGCCATCTTCGGGTAGTGTGCGACGAGAGACCGTCCCGCTTAATTACAGAATCCGCCGAGCCGCCGGTGCATGCCTAGTTCTCACGACTCTCCCATACAGGACAGCGCTGAAGGGGTAGTTTTGACCATCCATGTCCAACCGAATGCCTCATGTTCAAATTATGTCGGCGTGCATGGCGACGCGCTAAAAATTCGTATTGCTTCACCACCGGTCGATGGCGCGGCTAATGAAGCCTTGTGTCGATTTCTCAGTGAACGATTGGCTGTACCGATGAGTCAGGTGACGATCAAGGCCGGACATGGCGCGCGGCGTAAGCGCGTGTTGGTGAAGGGCGTGACCGGTGGGCAAGCTTTACGCGCCTTCAGGCTCGACAACGTTCCAGGATGGTATCCATGAAAAGGAACGGCGTTGCACGTGGTGTGTGTCTCCTCACCTTGTTTCTTGCCGCATGCGCCGGTCCTAAGCCGATCCTCTACCCAAACGACCATCTTAAAACAGTGGGACTGGATACCGCCAAGCAAGATATCGCCGAATGCCGAGA
>DATEPO010000423.1:0-13537 GCA_035273145.1 Nitrospiraceae bacterium | reverse complement strand
GGGTCTTTATCAATGATGTCGAGTCCGTCGCGCAACGGTTCTACCCGCCGCTCCTCGCGATGGCCCGGGAGCAAGGCGTGCAGTGTTTCGTCGCGGCGCCTTTGAAAAGCAGCCAGCGGATCATGGGATTCATTGCAGCCGACCGCGGCGGCGATCCGTGCCGGCAGGAGGATTTGGATCTTCTCATGACGATTGCCACACAAATTGCGGTGGCGCTCGACAATGCACAAGCCTATCAGGCTCTAGAAGACCTGACCCAGACGTTGGAACATCGGGTGCAGGATCGCACCCGTGAACTTCAGGCGGCGAATGACAAACTACAAGAGCTCGACCGGCTGAAATCTGTCTTCGTCTCGATCGTCTCGCATGAATTACGGACTCCCATGACGTCCATCAAAGGCTATATCGAGAATATGTTGGACGGACTGACGGGGACGCTCAGCGATCGTCAGGCGCACTATTTGGGTCGGGTCAAGTATAATGTCGAACGACTGACGCGCATGATCAACGATCTGCTGGATTTGTCTCGCATCGAAGCCGGCCGGGTGGAACTGGCGCTCGCGCCGCTGGCGATCGCCGAGGTCGTGCCCGACATCGTGGAATCCCTGCAGCCGCTTGGACAAGCCAAGGCCATCTCGATCCAGCATCAGCATTACGGCGCACCGGTCCACATCCACGGCGATCGCGACAAGCTCCATCAAATTTTGACCAATCTGATTCAAAACGCCGTCAAGTTTACGGCGTCAGGGGGACAGATCCGCATCGAAACCAAGACGACCGAGGGCGGCCTTGTGCAGTTTTGCGTGTCCGATACGGGATGTGGGATTTCGCCCCAAGAGCAAGCCAAGATCTTTGAGCGCTTCTATCGCGGAGAAACCATTCAGGTTGATCAGCGGGGAGCCGGCCTCGGATTAGCCATTACCAAGAGTCTGGTCGAAATGCATGGAGGAAGGATTTGGGTAAACAGCATACGCGGCCAAGGCAGCCGATTTTATTTTACGATGCCGATTGCCTCGCGCCCGTCATAACGCCTCAATACGTGCTTCTACCTGTATCTGTGCGGATAAGAAAGGTATTCATTTCGATACGGTCTGGATCCTGTTAAACCCCTCCTTTTTCTCTGCGCTCTTACTACCTTTGACGTCTCTTCAACATTTCAAGAGGTTTGTCGTTCAGTGCGACGATCATGCGCTTGGGCCATATGGCATGTCCATTGCGTAGAGAATGCGTGTGCTCATGACAGCCATGACGCATTCAGATCTCACCTAGCGAGGCCGCAATGAGTTCCGTCACCGACATCGCGCTTGATCAGTCGATTCTCATTGTCGATGATGATCAGGATATTCGCGAAAGTTTGCGCGACATGTTACAGCACGAAGGCTACTGCGTGCATGTCGCCGGGACAGGAGCCGACGCGATTCGAGAGGTGGCTGAAGCTCATTATGGCGCGGTCATTTTGGATATCGGGCTGCCGGATCTCGATGGGCACGCCGTCCTCCGCGCGCTCAGCCAGGCGGATCCGCAATTGCCGGTGATCATCCTAACCGGAGACGGGACGGAGCACAATACAATCGGGCCGATGACGCGGGGTGCCTTTGCCTATATGGTCAAGCCGTACAGTTCCGCGCAGGTGAAGGCCGTGATCCGGCGAGCCTGCGATGTCCGGGCTTTGTCCGTGAAGGCCGAGCATGTCGAACATGCGCTGAGCGAGAGCGAAGAGCGCTTCCGCTCCGTCGTGCAATCGACGTCCGATGCGATTGTCATTGCCGAGGGCAGCGGTCGAATCGTCTTTTGGAATACCAGCGCGCAACGTATGTTTTTGTACACGGACGATGAAGTCCTGGGACAACCGCTGACCATAATCATGCCGATTCGGTACCGAGAGGCGCATCAACGTGGGTTGGAACGGGTCATCTCAACCGGGGCATCACGAATCGTCGGGCATCCGATCGAACTATGCGGACTCCGAAAAGATGGGACGGAGTTTCCATTGGAGCTGTCCCTGGCCGTGTGGAAGACGACGGAGCAGACGTGTTTCGGCGGAATCATTCGCGATATCACGGAGCGCAAGCGGACGGAACGGGCTCAAGTTGCGCAGTATGCCGTGACGCGCGCGCTGGCGGAGGCCGCGAGCTTTACCGAAGTAGGTTCACGGATTTTACAGGCGGTGTGTGAAGGGCTGAACTGGGACATGGGCGCCATCTGGACTACCGACGAGCCGGCCGGTGTGCTGCGTTGTCTCGAATTCTGGCATTCGCCCACGCTGGCCGCCCATCCCTTTGTCGAATCCACCAAGGAGATGGTTTTTCACAAGGGAATTGGATTGCCGGGGCGCGTATGGAACAGCGGGGAGCCGGCGTGGATTACGGATGTCACGCAGGACCCACATTTCCCACGGGCTCCCATGGCGGCACTGGCCGGCTTGCACGGAGCCTTAGCGTTTCCGATCAAACTGAATGGCGAGGTCTATGGAGTCGTCGAGTTTTTCAGTCGCGAGACGTGCCGGCCGCAAGAAGAGTTACTGAAGATGCTCGGCGCGGTGGGGAGTCAGATCGGACAGTTCATGGAACGCCGACGAGCGCAGACGGCGTTACATCAGGCCCACGATACACTCGATGCTATTCTCCTCTCTCTCCCCTGTTTGGTGTTGATCGTCGATGAAAATCTACGAGTCGCCTACGCAAATCCACAGGCGAATGCGCATCTTCGCCCCGAACTGTCGACGCTCATCGGCAGCGGCCTCCAGGAAGTGGTGACGCTCCCGGCACGCCAATGGACCCGATTGGTGGAAGATCTGCAGCACGTCGCCTGCCATGGCGATTCGATGGAAGAACGCGACATTGAAATTCGTAAGCACGTCTATCGCTATCGACCCTTCCCGATCACGCTGCGCAGCTATCCGAGGCAACAAGCCGGTCTTGTCATGTGGGACGTGACGGAACAAAAGCAGCTCCAAGACCAACTGATCCAAGCCGAAAAGTTATCCAGTTTAGGGACCCTCGTGTCGGGGATGGCGCATGAGATTAATAACCCCGTCCAAGGGATTCTCGGGATGGCCGAGATTATTTTGTATGAAGATGATCCTGAAAAAGTGAAGCAGTACGCGAGGGATATTGTTGCGTGCTCTACGCACGTCGGAGCCGTGGTGCGTAATTTTGCCTGCTATGCTCGCCCGGCTTCTCGGGACGGCGAAATCGACATCGATGTGTGCGAACGAATTACGGAGGCGGTTCGGCTGGTGCAGCGATGTCCGCAATTCGGGCATGTCAGCGTCGTCACGGAGCTTCAACCGACGCTGACCTTTCGTGCGCGACGGACCGAAATCGATCAGGTCTTCGTCAATATCATCAGTAACGCGGTTGAAGCAATGGGTGGGGCTGGACAACTGACATTGCGGGCGTGCCTCCATGACGAGAAGGTCACCGTCTCGATTCAGGATACGGGGTGCGGTATTCCCCCGCATTTGCTTGGAAAAATCTTCGATCCTTTTGTGACCACGAAAGATCCCGGCAAAGGAACAGGGCTAGGATTGAGCATAGTCTATAAAATCGTCTCAAAATACGGCGGACGGATTGCAGTCGAAAGCGAGGAAGGGCACGGCAGTACATTCACGATAGAGTTTCCCATCACATGAGTCTCATGAGGAGGTGCATCATGACGGCAATTACGCATTCAGCCGAAGGCTACCGCCAAGGCCGTGTTCTCGTAGTAGACGATGAGGCGCAAGTGCGAAAACCGATCTCGATTATGCTGGCAAAAGACGGCTATGAGGTCGTGGAGGCGCAAGATGGCGAGGAGGCGATCGAGGCGCTGCAGTCCGGGGATAATCCCTTGATGGTCGACACCGTGCTCTGCGACATTCGCATGCCGAACATTAATGGGAAGGAAGCGATTGCGTATTTTCGAAGTCAGTTTCCGGGTGTGCCGATCGTCGTAATGACGGGCTATCCGGACGTCGAATTAGCGGTGTCACTCATGCGGCAAGGGGTGCGCGATTATCTCATCAAGCCGGTCACGAAAGAGGAATTGCTCAGCGCCATGCGGAAATCCGTGGATCAGCACGTCGTGCTGAAGGATCAATTTGCGGCGTGAATTCAAGAAGCCGTAAGCAAGCCAACATATTTTCTAAGGTAAGGGCTGATCGCCGACAACTACGGTTGCCGCTGCAAGAGCGCCTTCAGTCCAAAGTAGCCGAAGGCGTCTTTTAGATTGGAATAGAGACGTTTGATCGGGCTCATGTCTTGATTCGTCACATACTCTAAGGTGAGGACCGCGCGCTCTTCACCTTCTCCTAAGGGCGTGACGGCATGCCAGAGTTTGTCGCCGTTGAAAATCACGACGGTGCCCGGCTCGGTGGCGAGCTGGAGTTCCTTCATCGGACGCTGCGGATCGTCCTTATAGAGCTGGCAGACTAGGCGGCACGAGGGAGAGCGATCCACGAGTCCCATGAGGACGGTGTAGCGGGCGCCTTTATAGTACGATGTGTCATAGTGAAAACCGATGTGGTCGCCCGGCTCGGTGTAGTAATACAAGGCGCAGGCATGCGGGTCGTTCTCCGGGCAGACCATGAGCCGGGCTCCAACTAACCGGCTTAAAAAATCCATGAATGCCGGCGATCGATAGAGCTCCAAGAACGCGGGTGCTTGTTGCCGAACGGTATAATAACTGATGCTGCCACCCTTCTTGTGTCCCGGGATGTAATTGCGGTTGAGCAGAGCCTTCATCTGCTGAGTCGAAGGAAGCAAATAGTCATCCAACGCTGATTGGGACAAGAATTGGGGCAGGCAGACGAATTCATTCTGCTCCCAGTACTGTGTTCGTACCTGTTCAAAATTCAGTGCAGCGACCGCATGCTCGATGGCTTCGGCGATCCCGTTGGTTACTGTGGCGATCATGCTCATCCTCGTAAACCGTTATTCCTATCGTTATTCGCAGAGATTGTCTTCCGTGAAACGATTCATGTCTCAATCCTAGTCTCCGTTTCACGATTCACGGCCAACGATTAACGTCTTCACGGCGGGCTCAACATCGGGGCTTTGACCACTTCCACACCGGCCGGGACTTTAAACTCGAAGAGGTCGCTCTTGAGTCCCGTGTTCGGCTTAAGACTGCTGAAGACGAACGTGGAAATGTTGCCGCTGATTTCGTGTATGGCGACGGTTTTAATGAAGTAGGTTTTTGGCTGAACCTCCACCACCAGTTTCGACACGGACCGTGACGCATCCGGTTCCGTCGATTTGGGTGTCAGCGTGATGAGCGGGAGTCCGCCTTCTCCTCGTTCTCCGCCGCGTGTCGATTCGATCTCGAATTCCTCTTCGATCTTTGCCACGCCTTGAAGCAATTGCAACGGCGCTTGCGACGCCGCCATCTGGGTCAGCTTTCCCACCAGCACCTGCTTATGCTCGGGTACGTACATCATCACGTCATTGCGAGTGACGTAAATTTCCTCCACGGTCGGGTCGCGATAATCCCATCGAAGCAATCCGGGTTTTTTAATCAACATTCGCCCACTCGACGTCAGCGGCGTCGCAAATCCTTCAATCCGCGTCGTCTGCTGAAAGTCCGCTTGCAAATCCTTCGTCTGCTCATACCGCCCCTGCAGCTTCTTCACCACCTCTAAGACTTCCTTCTGCTCCTTACTTCCTTGCTTCCCCTCGTCAGCCGCGTGGGACGTGAACTCAGCGCAAATAAGGAACGATACGACAAAAAATAAACTTGTAATAAAAATAGCGGGGAAGGGATGGCGGGGATGGTTCTCACTGCGCGCTCTGCGAGCACAAGAACTGTCCCCGCCATCCCTTTCCCCAACCTTATATGCTCTCATCCGCTCCCTCTCCCACCGGTCCCTTTCGTCCAATCACCTCCCGCCGTCCATCGCGCGCCGGGGCGCTGACGAGCCCTTCCTCTTCCATGCGCTCGATCATCCGCGCCGCTCTCGGATATCCCACCCGCAGCCGCCGTTGAATGAGGGAAGCCGAGGCTTGCCCGCTGGTCAGCACGAGATCTTTCGCTTGCTCGTACACTTCATCCTTCGCCTGCTCTTCCGTGGAGTCCTGCGACAGCGATTGCAATTCTTCGCTATAGCTTGGCGTGGCTTGCTTCTTCACAAACTCTACCACGCGGCGTACATCTTCATCAGGCACGAACGAACCATGCAAGCGCGTGAGGCGCCCGGTGCCCGAGGCGAGGTACAGCATGTCGCCGCGACCGAGGAGGGCTTCTGCGCCGTTGGCATCCAGAATCGTGCGAGAATCGGTCTTCGAAGAGACCTGAAACGAGATGCGCGCCGGGAAGTTCGCTTTGATCAAGCCGGTGAGCACATCGACGGACGGGCGCTGTGTCGCGAGGACCAAATGAATGCCGGCGGCCCTGGCCATCTGCGCCAGTCGCGCGATTTTATCTTCGACATCCTTGGGCGCGACCATCATGAGATCGGCCAGCTCGTCGATCATCACCACAATATAGGGAAGCGGAGACGGCGGTGTCGAGGCGGCGGGGCGGGCCTCCGTGGCCGCGACGGTCGCTTCACCGGCGGACAACCGCTCTTCTTCGCTTAAAAATTCAATCGGCAGTTCTGTCTGCTCCGGCGCGGGCGGCCGTCCCTTTCCACCGACTCCCTGCGCTTCGGCGACGCGTCGATTATATGAATCGATATTGCGCACGGCCGCGTCGGCGAGTAATTTGTAGCGGCGTTCCATCTCCTGCACCACCCATCCGAGCCCGCGATTGGCCGACTTGGCATCCGTGATGACGGGCCGGAGCAGATGCGGAATCCCGTCGTAGGTTTGCAGTTCGAGCATCTTGGGATCGATGAGCAGCAGTTTGACTTCATCGGGTTTCGCTTTGGTCAAAATACTCAACAGCATCGTATTGAGCCCGACGCTTTTGCCCGCTCCCGTCGCGCCGGCAACGAGAAGATGCGGCATCGTTTTCAGGTCCGCCGTGACGGGTTTTCCAAAAATATCTTTGCCCAAGGCCAGCGTCAGTTTCGATCGTGAATGGGTATAGGCCTCGCTCGTGAGGACCTCTTTGAGCGAGACGGTCTCTCGATATCGATTCGGCACTTCCACGCCCACGACCGATTTGCCCGGCAACGGAGCGACGATTCGGATGCTGGCGGCTTTGAGCGCTAAGGCGAGATCGTCGCTGAGATTGACGATGCGGGCGACTTTGACGCCGGGCGCCGGTTCGAATTCATACATAGTGACGACGGGGCCCGGATGGATTTCCGTGACCTTGCCTTCGATTCCAAAGCTGAGCAGCGCTCGAGCCAACACGTCGGCCTGCGCTTTCAGCATCTCGTCCGTCATGCGTTCCGATGGCCCTGCCACTTCGCTGAGTAGCTCCCGAGCATCGGGCAGGAGATAGCCGGCCGGTACGGATTTAGAGACGATGATATCCGAGTCTTCCTCAACCTGATTGGCCGGCCGCGCCGTGGTGTTGGTTATAGACGTCATCAGGTGTGTGGCGGCGATCTCCGGAGGTTTCGGATCGGCGCCCTCATCTGTCGAATCAGTCAGCGCCGAGCGATTGATCTTGACCGGTTTTGGCTTGGCCGTTTTGATCTTCTCCGATGGCGCGGCTCGCTCGGGAATCAAGGCGGAGACCGTTTCGGCGAGCGCAATCCACCATGCAGGGACGCGACGCCAGAAGTCGGTGAGGGAAATAGGCGTGGCCAGCAGCAACGATACCAATAGTCCGGAAAGAAGGAGGATGTGCGCGCCGGTGCTGGCGAAGGAGTTGCGTAAATTATCTGCGACGAACTGACCGATCGCCCCACCGGCCATGCCTTTCTGGACCATGCCGCTGGAAATCGTCGGGATGCCGGTCAGTTCCAAATGCAAGAGACCGCTCAAGAACAAGAGGACCACGGCCGATCCCGCCGCGCTTCGCAACGTCACATTTAAGGCGCCATGCACGAAGCACCGAGTGCCGATGACCGTCAGCAAGGCCGGCAACAGATAGGCGGCTGTGCCGATGACCCAAAATAATCCCGCCGCGACCGACGCCCCTGCGGTGCCGATCATATTTCGTGTCGGCGGAGGCGTGACGGAGGGCGAAACAGAGGCAAAAAACGTGCGGTCGGAGGGTGCGTACGAGAGCAGCCCGAGAAGAATTAAGAGGCTCAGTGTAATCAGCACGACGCCGATCACTTCGTGGGGAAGATGTGAAGATTGAGGGGAGGCACCGCGAGCATGACCGCGCTTCGCCGTGGTAGAAACACCCATGCGCGGAATGGTAGCACAGGGAGGAATTGAATTCAAAGAATGGGGAGGGGAGGAGGCTTGGGCGACCTCTTTGCTCGCAGGGCGCGCACGATCAGAATGTGCATCGCCCGATGCGCGCAGTTAGGGTTATCCAAGGCCTCCTCTCCGAGAGTGAAAAGAAAATTCAATTCGAAGAAGGAGAGAAGAAATAGACGGAGGGGAGACGGCGTCTCCTTGCGTTCATGCACCGCGCACACGAAGACGGTACTCGCGTAGGAAGGACCGCGTCTTGGCGTGCCTATATTGTGCTAAGAGCATTGGCAATCGCGGTGAATTCGTCTATCGAGAGCGTTTCGGCTCTTCGGGATGGATTGATCGCCGCGGTGGTCAATGCAGCGGTGAGATGAGTGGAGAGGAAGCCTTCGTCGCGGAGGGAATTGATCAGCGTTTTACGCCGGTGGGCGAAGGCGGCGCGGACGACTTTGACGAAGAGGGCTTCAGTGGATCGTGAAACGGCGGGATGTGGTCGCGTACGCAATGTGATGATGGCTGAATCGACGTCGGGCCTGGGGCGAAAGCAGTTTTTTGAGACGCGAAAGGCGATCTTGGCTTCAGCGCGATATTGCGTGAGGACGGAGAGAATGCCGTAGCCATCGGTATTCGGCGCCGCGACGATGCGTTCGGCAACTTCGGCTTGCAGCATCAGGACCATGCGGCTGATGCGATCCGTTGCGTCGAGCAAGGTGAACAAGAGTGGCGTCGAGATGTAGTACGGCAGATTGGCGACGGCGACGGTACGGTTGGGAAGCGTATCGTACGCAAAGTGTAAGGCATCGGCGTGGCGAAGATCGAGAGTCGAATAGTTGAGCGTCTCTTTCAAGTATCCAACCAGAAGCGGATCAACCTCAAGCGCAACGACCGTATTGGGCGATTCGCATAGACTGCGAGTGAGAATCCCGCGGCCGGGGCCGATCTCCAACACGGTCTCGCCCGGCTCAACCGCTGCGGCAGTCACGATCTTTCGAACGATATTGGGATCGATGAGGAAGTTTTGTCCGAGGCGTTTCTGTGGTGGCGGCGGAGAAATCTGCACGACTCATCCGGGATTGGCCATTTTCAACTGCTTGATTAACGTCCTCAAAAAGTCTCGATACAATTCGACTTCATCACTCAATTCTTCGTCGAGATCGCGGGTGAAGGAGGGGCCGGGTTTGGTCATGGCAAACAACTGGGCTTGTTTCTGTCCGACATGCTGCGCCAGCAACGGCACGGTGCGCTTTTTCCACGCCGCAACTCGTTCACTGCCGCGAACCGTATTGATATCCTTCGACGCCTCTTGGAGCACGGCGTCCAATTCTTGAATCTGACGTTCAATCATCTCCACCGCTGCATGCTGGTCCGTCATGTCTTCCTCGTGCGATGATGTTCGGCTAACCGTGCGGCCATTTTAATGGCCTCGATCAAACTTCCGCAATCCGCGATGCCCTTGCCGACGATGTCATACGCGGTTCCATGATCGACCGACGTGCGGATGATCGGCAAGCCCACCGTCAGGTTCACGCATTCGCCGAACGCGACCATCTTGAGCGGAATCAGCCCTTGGTCGTGGTACATGGCCACCACCGCATCGAATTCCCCTCGGATCGTCTTCCCA
Source organism: Nitrospiraceae bacterium (assembly GCA_035273145.1). GTDB lineage: Bacteria > Nitrospirota > Nitrospiria > Nitrospirales > Nitrospiraceae > JAICXS01. The sequence goes on along the minus strand of DATEPO010000423.1, from coordinate 3,676 downwards.
AACAGCGTGTCAGCCGGCAACGGATCGCTGGCCTCGATCCGCATGCGCCTGGCGCGTCGGGCCGCGGGAAGAATATTGAGGCGCTCATCTTTACCGAACAGGCCTCCTTCCCCTCCATGAGGATTCAGCGCGGCAACGCCGATGCGGGGATTCGGCACGCCGAAATATTCTTTCATGGCGCGGTCGGCCAGACGGATGGATCGCAGAATGCCCTGGGCCGATAAACTGTCGGGAAGCTGTCGAATCGCGACATGGGTTGTGACAAACATTATTTTCAAAGGCCCACCGACGATCATCATCCCAACCTCTTTGCTCTTGGTGATGTCAGCTAAGAGTTCGGTATGGCCGGGATAGCGGTAGCCGGCAAGATTGATCGCTTCCTTATTGATTGGTCCGGTTACGATTGCATCCAGGCAGCCGATTTGGGCTAAATGAGCGGCCTTCAAAACAAAGGCCACGGATGCGGCGCCGGCTTTTTCAGAAACCGTGCCGAGCGGAAATTTTCCAAGCGGACGTTCTAAGGGATCGAGGACCGATAGGCATCCGGAGCGGTGATCTGGCAAATTGTGTCCAGACACAGAGGCGACCTTTAACGGCATACGCAGCCGGTGAATCGTTTCCTGCATGACCGGCAGCGAACCAATCACAATCGGGCGACAAAGCCGATACACGGCAGGTATGGCAAGGGCCTTGGCAACCACTTCAGGACCTATCCCTGCCGGATCTCCCATCGTGATGCCTAGAATCGGTTTCGCCTTCTTTCCCTGCTGCCCGCTCTTCGCGCTCATTTACGTTTACCCTCAGCCCATCTAAAAGCGTTCTGCGTCTGTAATTAAATCCCTATCGCGATGTTTCTACAGAAGCGAAGCGGGATGTTCAAAAGGGTCGTCAGCGAGGCCGCAGTGAGCGAAAGCCGAGGCCTACCCTTGTGGTACGCCGAAGCCTTGAGCAATGCGAGAACGAAGCTGACGGCCATTTTCAACATCCCGCTCAGGAGCCATAGAGATACAGGGTAAATCCCACATAGAGCAATGCGCTGAGGCCGAGCAGCCAAGGGCGCCACTGACCTCCCCACAGCAGTTGAACGAAACTCATGCCGACGGCGATTAAGGCCAAACCCATGGTACTCATCGCCATAGGCCCCAAATTCCAATTGGTTCCTATCAGCCCGACCGAAACAGGAAATGTTCCTTGAAAGACCATCGCGCCGGTGACATTCCCGACCGCCAGCGTATCTTTCTTTTGATAGAGCCAGAGAAAGCTATTGGACATTTCGGGAAGCTCTGTCGCGAGCGGGGCAATCAGGAGCGCCAAGAGCAGGGGAGAGACGTTCAGTTCAACCGACAATGATTTGGCGGCCGTCACGAACAAATGAGCCCCTCCCACCAACCCAAGAAGCCCAAGCGTCGCTTGAAGCCCGATGAGCCCATAGGCAGGGCGTGCCGCACGGCGTGCGAAGAACAAGGGATCCAGGTTGGCGTCTCCATCGTGTTCGGCCGCAAACTTGGTTCGGATGTAGAAGCCATAGAGCGCGACGAGGAGGCCGGCGACCAGATATCGAATGAGGGGAATCGAGACGTATACACAGGCCATCGCCAAGGCATAGGCCACGAGAAAAAACTGCAGGTCGACGCGAACCTCCCGATAATCGAGCGTGAAGGCCGCCCCGCGCTTGCCCAGTCTGGCATACACAATCAACAGCCCGGCAAGAATGGGGAGGACCAATGTGCTGAGCATGAATGGGGCGCCGAGGATTGCGCCCAATCCGACTTCGGTCCGTTCTTGGCCCGTGCCGAAAAAAATTGCAATGACCGGGATCGACGTCTCGGGCAAGGTCGTGCCGATTGCCGCAAAAATGCTTCCGACCGCACCTTCGGGGACCTTCAGCCGTTTCCCCAACCACTCGATGGCGTTTGTAAACAGCGCGCACCCCCCCAACGTCACGACGACGGAGGCGAGGAACATGAAGAGGTAGAGTGCAATGCTCATCGGCGACCGCCAAAGTAAAAAATAAAAAGTAAAGAGATAAAAGTGTGGACGGTCATTTTTTATTGTTTGCTTTTGCCCTGTGACTTTTTCCTTGCGTTTGCCGATAGGCAAACGCCGCGTCTTCCATGATCTCCCGAATGGGACGCCCGGTTTGATCGGCGAGCCGTTTGCAGTCCTGGTATTCCGGCGCCGCCTTGAAGTGGCCGTCTCTCAGATCCGCCACTTTCATGCGAATGGTACCGCCTGAAATCTTTACCGCCTCGATGCGGCGCGGCAGAACCACTCTGTGTACTTCTTGCATGCGCACGCCCAGTGTGCTGGTGTCCCGCAAGAGGACGTCGGTGACAGCCTGGGCCTTTGCCCGTGGGGTGAGCGCCGTGAGGACAATGCCGGGCCGCGCATGTTTCATAATCGCCGGCGTGAGGGCGACATCGACGGCGCCGGCAGAAAACAGTCGATCCATGACCGTCTCATAAACTTGAGGGTGCAGATCGTCCACATTGGTGTCGAGCTGAACAATCGTGTCGGTGCCATCGGTGATCGAGACGGAGTCGCCCACAAAAATCCGAAGCGCATTCGGCCAGTCCTGTGGATCGGCACTGCCGGCCCCATAACCAATGGCCGTAGGACGCATGAGGGGAAGAGGTCCAAATTGCTGCGCCAGCGTACGGAGGAGCGCGAGGCCCGTCGGAGTGGTGAGCTCGCGCGCGGGTCCGCTGCTGTATACGGGAATCTGATGCGCTAAGGCGGCCACGGCCGGACCCGGCGCCGGTAATCGTCCATGCGCTGAATCAATGAATCCGGAGCCTAAATTTACTGCTGATGAGGTGATCCGCTGAATGCCGAGCAAGTGGCATCCCACAATAGAACCCACCACATCGACCAATGAATCGATCACACCAACTTCGTGAAAGGTCACTTTCGAAGGGCTGACGCGATGCGCGAGGCCTTCGGCATTTGCCAGGCGGTCGAACACTGCCAAGCTTTGTTCTTTGACCACGCGCGGGAGACGACTGCTCGTAATCAGCCGTTGAATGCGGCTCAACGCTAGCGGGGAGTGGAAGCCGCCCTGAATCACGACATCGACTTTCGTAGCGGGCAGACCCCCGCGCATGACGCGCGCGGAACGTAGCCGGTAGTTCATAGCCGGCAAATCCTTGAGGGCGCGGGACAGTTCTTTGAGCGGCAAGCCGGCATCGACCAACGCCCCGAGCGTCATGTCGCCGCTGATTCCTGAGAAACAATCAAAATGAAGATGTCGCATGTCACCCTTTTAGCAACGTATCTTTCTCAGCATTCAGCACTCCGCACTTGCGCCGAGCGGCGGTCATCTTAACAAAAACCACTCTGAGACCAAAAGGCTTGTTGTGGACTCACAGATTGAGCATTGACACCTACAGACCCCTATGATATCCACGCACTGTTTCCATGCATCCCATACGGTCGATCCGTACCCGAATAAGGGATGGTCTGCCACCGCATCCCTCAGAGCATCAATTATGTCCATGAGATATTTTCAACCTCTACAGATCGGCTCTCAAAGATGTATGAGCCGTGCAAGGGTCATCGCAATCGTTTGCCTCGTGTGTCTGATCATGGCGTCGGCCCAGACCTTTGCCGAGAAACGAAAGCGGGGGCCGATTATTCCCCCGGAGTTGAAAATCGTCTCTGTAATGATTGCCCCCCC
>DATEPO010000422.1:0-7266 GCA_035273145.1 Nitrospiraceae bacterium | reverse complement strand
CAAGAGAGTGGGACAGCGATTTTAAAAATGGACGGCATGATGGCTCGTTCGCATAGGGCTTCCTATGAGTGTTAGTCAGGAGCGAATGTCACAGGCTTCATGGACGGACGCCGAACGGATTCTCTGCGTGCGCCTGGACACGCTTGGCGATGTGCTGATGACGACACCGGCGATCCGCGCCCTGAAGCATGCGTCGCCTGGGCGCCGCATCACGCTCATGACGTCTGCGTCGGGTGCCGCCGCGGGGCGCTTGATTCCCGAGGTTGACGAAGTCCTGATTTACGATGCGCCGTGGATGAAGGCGGGAAGCAGCCATGTGGACGCGGGGCCGGATCTCGACATGGTGGAGCATCTCCGCCGGGCAGCATTCGACGCGGCCGTCATTTTTACCGTCTATAGCCAAAGCGCCCTCCCGGCCGCGATGCTGTGTTATCTGGCTGCTATTCCGCGTCGCCTTGCCCATTGCCGAGAGAATCCCTACGAACTACTCACGCACTGGGTGCGCGAGACGGAGCCCGATACATGTCTGCGCCATGAGGTCCGCCGGCAGCTCGACCTCGTCGCGACGGTCGGGGCGCGTACCGACGATGAACGACTGTCCATCGCCATTCCGGACAGGGTGAACACCGTTGTCGATATTCTACTCACCGGACTTATCGAGATGGGCCGCCGGTTCGTTGTGATCCATGCCGGCGCCACCGCCGTGTCACGGCGGTACCGACCTGAAGGATTTGCAATCGTCGGGCGACGGCTGGTTGAAGAATTGGGTTATGAGGTGATCTTTACGGGGACCGAGCCGGAGCGCCCACTGATCGAAGAGATTCAAGCCGAGATGCGGGCGCCCTCACATTCACTGGTCGGTTCACTAAGCCTCCCGGCGTTTGCCGCGGTGCTGGCGCGAGCGTCCTTGCTCGTTTCGAATAATACGGGCGCCGTGCATGTTGCCGCCGCCGTCGGCACGCCAATCGTGGATCTGTACGCGCTCACTAACCCGCAACATACGCCCTGGCAGGTGCCACATCGCGTCCTCTTTCAGGATGTCCCTTGTAAATATTGTTACAAGAGTGTGTGTCCCGAAGGTCACCACAACTGTCTGCGGCTGGTCGAGCCGGACCAGGTTCTGCATGCCGCCGCTGAATTACTGAAAGGGCCTGCCGCTCCCACCTGTAGAGGAGTATCGCTTGTACACGCTTGGGATTAATGCCGCCTTTCACGATCCGGCCGCCTGCCTCGTCAAAGACGGACGTGTCGTCGCGGCGGCCGAAGAAGAGCGGTTCACCCATATCAAGCATGGCAAGCGTCCCGTTCCCTTTACTGCCTACGAATTGCCGTTTCATGCCATCGACTTTTGTCTTCGCGCCGGGGACCTTCGGTTGGTGGACGTCGATCATGTAGCCTATTCCTACGACCCATTCATCCTCTTAGGTGAACAGGCTCGCGATACGTCGATCGCGCTGCCCCTCGAACCCAGTGCGCATTCCTGCCCGACGCCATGGGAGTCGCCGTGGGATCCCTTGTTCCTCTCGTACATTATGAATGCGCCGCGACAGTTGGCCGGCGGCGCCCCGCATCATTTACAAGCGCGCTTTCAGGATGCGCGGCCTGACGGACCGTATCGATGGCATTTCGTGTCGCATCATGTGGCGCACGCAGCCAGCGCTTTCCATGCGTCACCGTATCCGGATGCCGCCGTCCTGACCTTGGATGGACGCGGCGAGCGAGCGACGACGACATACAACATCGGCCAAGGCGCGAAATTGGAGCAGGTCGGCGAAGTCATCATGCCCCATTCGTTGGGCATTCTGTACGAGCAGGTGACGACCTATCTTGGGTTTTTGCATGCATCAGACGAATATAAAGTCATGGCGCTCGCATCGTACGGCAAACCGCGATACGCCGATCAATTTCGGGACATTATTCGCGTGACCCGCGACGGTCACTATACGGTGCAACCGCCGGAGCTGTCGAAACGGTTTGGGCCGCCTCGGGCGCGCGGAGGACGGTTCGAGCAGCAGCATCATGACATCGCTCGCTCTCTACAGACGGTCCTTGAAGAGACGGTGCTGGAGCTTGTCGACTGGCTGCACGGGACAACCGGATCACATTCATTGTGCGTCGCGGGCGGCGTCGCGCTGAATTGTGTCATGAACGCGAAGATTCGAGATCGTGGGCCGTTCCGCCAGATGTGGGTACAACCGGCCGCCGGCGATGCCGGAACGGCGCTGGGAGCCGCTTTATGGGTGGATGCGCAGGAGCGTGCTGTTTCGCAGGCAGGATCGTTGACTGAGGAACGACCGTACATGATGGACCATGCGTTCCTCGGTCCGTCCTATGATGACGATGAGATCGAGTCGTTTTTAAATCGATCGAAGCTGCCCTACCGGCGGCTTATCAATATTGCGGACGAGACGGCAGACTTGTTGGCGCGCGATCGCATTGTCGGATGGTTTCAAGGCGCGATGGAGTTTGGCCCCCGCGCACTCGGCGCGCGATCGATCTTGGCCTCGCCCATCTCTCCCACGATGCAGGACCGCCTCAATGACATTAAGGATCGAGAAGACTTTCGCCCGGTCGCGCCGGTCGTTTTGGAAGAGGAGGCGGCCAACTGGTTTTTAAATGCCGGCGTGTCACCGTTCATGCTGTTCGTCTTCGATGTCCGGGCCGACCAGGCGCATCGTATCCCGGCTGTTCGACACGTCGATGGCACGGCGCGCGTTCAAACGGTGAACCGGGGACAGCACCCGCTCTACTACAACCTGCTCAAAGCGTTTCAGCGGAGAACCGGCGTGCCGGTTCTGGTGAATACGTCGTTCAATACGCGTGGGGAGCCGATCGTCTGTTCACCTCGCGACGCCATCGAATCGTTCTGGACCTCGCCGCTCGATGCGCTGGTCATCGGCTCGTTCCTTCTGGAAAAGAAGTGCTGAGTGCTGAATAAAAGCTGGGGAAGAACATGACAGTCCGCCGAGACATCAAGGCCCAATCGTCCGACTCTTCCCCTCAGCACTCCGCACTCAGCACTCAGGGCTCCGGGGATGGCTCTCAGCACTGTCTCGTCTCCGTCGTCGTGCCGACGTACAGACGGCCCGAGCTGTTGAACCGTTGCCTCACCGCTCTGTTCATGCAAACCATGGAGGCGTCCCGTTATGAAATTATCGTCGTGGACGATGGCCCAACCGACGAGACCAGGGAAGTCGTGCTCTCATGGAGCAGAAGAAGCGGACCTCGCCTGCGCTATCTCGCCAACGAAAAGCGGCATGGGCCGGCGGCGGCCAGAAATCGGGGATGGCAGGCTGCGGCCGGTGACATCATCGCCTTTACCGACGACGACTGTATTCCCGCTGCCGATTGGCTCGCCGTTGCATTTGGCTCAATGGAGGATCCCACGGTCGATGGAGTCAGCGGGCGCATCATCGTTCCGGTTCCCAGTGTGCCGACTGATTATGAACAGACTGTGGCCGGTCTTGAACACGGCCCCTTTGCCACCGCGAATTGCCTTTATCGACGGCGCGCCTTGTCCGTGGTAGGCGGATTCGATGAACGATTCACCGTCGCATGGCGGGAAGATACGGATTTGGAATTCGCGCTGCGCGCGCAAGGGCATCGGCTCGTTTGTCAGCCGGCTGCCATCGTCGTGCATCCCGTGCGGCCAGCGAGGTGGGGAGTCAGCGTAGCCTTGCAGCGGAACAACATTTTCAACGCGCTCTTGTACAAGAAGCATCCCGTGTTCTACCGCTGGTTCATCCAGGCCGTTCCACCATGGCGCTATTATCTGGCGCTCGTTGCGCTCCTGGGAGCGGGCCTCGCCTTGGCGGTGGGATCGACCTGGGGCGCGCTCATCGGCGTGGCCATCTGGCTAGGCCTGACCGTCGAGTTTTGTCGGCGCCGATTGACCACAACCTCTCACCGCCTCGAACACGTCGCCGAGATGATTGTGACGTCGGCACTCATTCCACCGCTGGCGATCTTTTGGAGGCTGAGAGGCGCACTCAGATATCGCGTCGTATTTCTGTGACGAAGATGGCATCCTCTGAGTACGTGACTGGAACGAGCGTCAAACGATTAAATGTGGGATGCGGTTCGTGCATTGTCCCCGGATGGATGCATGCCGATCGATCGGCAACGGACGGAATCGATTTCTCCTGCGATATTCGCGCGGGATTGCCGGTGGAGCCGGATCATTTCGAGTACATCGTCGCCATGCATCTGCTCCAGGATTTGTCCTATCCCGATGTTCTGCCGGCCCTGTGTGAGCTCCGGCGTGTGCTGAAGGGAGGCGGCATTTTAAGGCTCGGGCTGCCTGATCTGGACAGAGCGATCGCCGCCTATCTCCGGCGCGATCACCGGTATTTCTATATCCCCGATGAAGATGCCGCCAGCATTGCCGGCAAGCTGATCACGCAACTTGTCTGGTATGGCTCCGTCCGGACGCCGTTCACGTACGAGTTCATCGAAGAATGGCTTCGGAAGGCCGGCTTTCAGGACGTCACGCGCTGCGCGTTCAAGCAAACGCATAGCGCGCATCCCGACATCGTTCAGCTTGATAATCGCGAACGGGAAACGCTCTTTGTGGAAGCGCAAAAGTAGAGGCGCGCATGCTGGGGCGGGTGGGGCAGCTTGTCGTCATCTCGCCGCATTGCGACGATGCAGTCTTTGCCTGCGGACGATTGCTGGAGGCGCATCCCGGCTCACTTGTCGTGACGGTGTGCGCCGGCCGGCCCCCCGCCGATGTCCCGCTGACCGAATGGGATCGAGCAGCCGGCTTCCAACAGGGAGATGATGTGATGGGAATACGTCGCGAGGAGGATCGAGCGGCCTTGACGCTCCTCGCGGCTCATCCCGTCTGGCTGGATTTCCGGGACAGCCAATATGACCGGTCGCCTTCGCCTGAAGCGGTCATGGAGGTGCTGCATGAAGTCATCTGCGCTGCCACCGCGAACGTTATTGTACTGCCGCTCGGGCTTTTTCATAGCGACCATGTCCTGACGCATCAGGCCACGCTGCTGTTGCGTCGGCGGCATGCCCGCTTGTCATGGTTTATCTATGCGGACGCCCTCTACCGGCAATTACCAGGATTAACCGAATCTCGCTTGAAGGAGTGTGAATCGCGTGGGCTGTCGTTGCAGCCCACCGAGTTCCCGGTGAACGCGGCATCCGATCGCAAACACGCCGCGGTGCACTGTTATCAATCCCAATTGCGGGCATTGGCAACCCCCGGACGCCCCGGACATGCAGATACCGCGTCGCAGGAAACGTTTTGGCGGCTGGTGAACGAGGAATAACCCATGGTCGTATCGGATAGCCGCATTACCGTAGTGGTCCTGACCTATACGCGCGTCAGGGAAGTCTCGCAGACCGTGGAGTGCTTGCTCGGATTGCCGGAGCACCCGACGATCATCGTGGTCGATAACGGTTCGACGGACGGAACATCGGACGTTCTGGCTCGTCGGTTCCCAAGCATTCGCATCATTACCTTGGAACGCAATGTTGGCGCGGCGGCCCGCAATGTCGGCATACGAGCGGCCCGGACGCCCTATGTGGCGCTCTGCGATGATGACACCTGGTGGGCGGCCGGCTCCTTGCGGCGTGCGGCTGATGTATTCGACGATCACCCGCATGTGGCCGTGCTGACGGCACGCGTGTTGGTTGGGCCTGAAGGGCGGGAAGATCCGACGTGCCGACGGATGGAGCAGAGCCCCTTAGCCGCTGAGTCAGACTTGCCTGGGATACCTATCCTGGGATTTCTTGCCGGCGCATCGATGATTCGGCGTACGGCATTTCTCAGCGTCGGGGGGTTCGAGCCGCGGTTTTTTCTGGGTGGTGAAGAGGCGCTGGTGGCCGTCGATCTTGCCGCCGCCGGTTGGCAGATGGTCTATATGCGCGATGTGATCGTGCGTCATTACCCGTCGCACCAGCGCGATGCGCGAGCGCGTCGGCGTCTCTTGCTACGCAATGCCTTGTGGTTTACGTGGTTGCGGCGTCCCTTTCCTACGGCGGTTCAGCAGACCGGTCGGTTACTGCGTCCGGCCCTGGCAGATCCGCACGAAGCGTGGGGGTTCTTTCAAGCTGTTGCCGGCCTTCCATGGATCATGCGCCGCCGGCGATGCCTTCCTGCGGCCGTCGAAGCGGCCCTCCTGAAACTCGGCGATTCGTAGACCCCTGCCAAGCCACGACGCCGCATCATGGATGGACGCACCCATCCGGCCCTAGGGATCGCAGTCCTACGATTATTCGTGGACAATCAGCGACGATATTATGACGTAGAGACGTTGGAGTCGGGCACTGCAGTATGATCGGTCAGGCCCGTGCGAACGTCAGTGGCAAGTGCTTGTCTTATGGTCTCAAGAAATGCGTTTCGCTCGATCGGTTTCGGGACACAGGCAAATGCTCCGGCCTGCTGAGCCTTTGTCCGAATCTCTTCGTTCCAATGCCCGGTCATGAGAATACAGAGGGTAGAAGGGCTGGACATACGTAGTTGCTGGAGAACGGCAATGCCGTCCAGTCGAGGCATCGCGAGGTCGCAAATGACCACATCATACGTTGCCTCTTGGACTCGTTGGACTGCCTGGACGGGGCAGGCGTTGACGTCGACTTCGATGCGATCGAGATTGAAGGTCAGCATATCCGGCAATGCCGCGAGCAGCGCAAGGTCGTCATCGATAATGAGAATTTTAGCTATACGAGGCATGGTCCCTTCTACTACGCCATATGCCGAATTGTCTATAATCTAGGTAACTATACTTTTTTATTCGATCATATTCGGAAATGAAGAAGCAGCGGGGAAGATCCTGAGATCGGACTGAGCCTGCCTCCAGCGCCATTCGCGATATCACGGATCGCAAGCGGCCGTAGGAGGCGCTGCGCGAGCGAGGCATGGTTCTCCGGCATCTTAGACATCGCGCAAGACGCGGTCATCTCCATCGATGTGGAGCAAGAATATTACGCTCCTCAGCCAAGAGATCATCAGACAACCCGTTGTCGACTCTCTTGTCGGTTCGGTTTGCGGCCGGCACTCGGCCCACATTCGGGGTTTGCCGACTCGTCGGAGCCGCGCGCCGTATGGCGAACGGCGCGAGATTTTGGGCGGCACAAAGACATGACCGAGCTTCCTACAGAAGCGTCGGTTTCCAAGCTTCTGCAAAACGGCATCGCGACCTATACTGCCGTTCTGCGCCATATCATTGAGCGCAAGCGAGTGGAGGAAAAATTCCGCGGCTTGCTGGAGGCCGTGCCGGACGCCATGGTGATCGTCGATAAGGCCGGCCA
>DATEPO010000421.1:0-8993 GCA_035273145.1 Nitrospiraceae bacterium | reverse complement strand
GCGCGGGCGCATGTCATGTCATGTGATGTATGTCTTCACCAACCCTCTATGAAAGGATTACCAATGCGGATGGTACTGTCATGGGCCTTAGCCCTGTTCTGTCTCAGCGTTTCTGCGGCATTCGCCGCTGCACCGGAACCGACCAACGATGACCAGAAGACGCTCTATGCGCTTGGTCAGGCCATCAGTCAGTCGCTCGGCAGCTTCAACCTTAGTGAGGCTGAACTGGACATGGTCAAGACGGGACTGACGGACGGGGTGTTGAAACGTCCGGCCAAAGTCGATATGCAGGCGTTCGGGCCGAAGATCCAGCAACTTCAGCAGTCGCGAGCGGCGGCAGTCGCGGAGGGTGAAAAAAAAGCAGGCACGGCGTTTCTCACCAAAGCCGCTGCAGAACCGGGCGCGACGAAGACCGAATCGGGAGTCATTATCAAAACGATCAAGCCGGGAAAGGGCGCCTCGCCGAAAGCCACGGATACCGTGAAAGTGCACTATCACGGCACACTTATCGATGGCACGGTGTTCGATAGTTCGGTCCAGCGCAATGAGCCGGCAACCTTTCCACTCGGGAACGTCATCAAGTGCTGGACGGAAGGCGTGCAGCAGATAAAGGTCGGCGGCAAGAGCCGCTTGGTGTGCCCGTCGAATCTGGCGTATGGCGATCGTGGCTCACCGCCGGTCATTAAGCCAGGCGCGACCTTGGTCTTCGAAGTGGAGCTGCTCGACATTGTGAAGTAGCTCTTGTTCCGTGACGTGCCGGACAAGATAGAAGTAAGAGTTGCAAAGCATTCGAGGCAGGCCTATAAGTCTCCGTATGATGTTGGGTCGAAAGCATTCCCATTCACGACCATTCCCGTTCTCATGTTGCTCGCAAGCTGCACACCGGCGGTGCGGGCTGACCAGCCCGCGTCCGTCAACTCTGGCGACCTTCCCAGCGCGACTACCATCTCGTGATGACCGATTACGAATTTGCGATGCTGGAAGCGGCGGCAGCCAGCCGACATGCGTTCCGAGTCGTCAATCGAGGGAGTCATCCGCATGAGGCAAGCCTCGTTCGGCTTGCGCCTCACGCAACTGTGGAGGATGTGTTGTCTTCCTTTGCGCCAGCGCGACTAAGACGTTGCCGGGCACCCTGGTTGGAGGGGTCACAGGACTGGAGCCGAACGGAGAAGGCGTATTTATAGCAACGCTCTTACCGGGGCGTTATGGCGTTTTTTGTCTGTTTCCCAATCCTCATCACCAAACGTCCATGTGCGACGAGGCATGGCGATGATGTTTACGGTGGACTAATACGTGGCAGGATGTTGAAAACAACGCGTTCTTACCTGCCATCCTTGGCATTGTCTCTCCCTCCCACCCTGCTCTTGCCACGACAGGCACCTTACCCGTTAAGGCCCCCCTTCCTCTGCTCCGTTTCCGCTTTTTCAACATTCAGCCTCTTCCTTCTTCTATTCGCCTTCCTATCACCCCGCCTCACCACCGCGGCCGAGCCTGAATTTCAGGGGCTTGTTATCACGATTCGTAGTTGTGACGAGGTCGCGATCCGTCACAAAGCCAAAATCATCGCCGTCCGCATCGCAGGGATTGATTGTCCAGCACGGAAACAGCCATTTGCCGCAGAATCAAAATCTTTCGTCGGTCAGTTGGTGAATAAGCATGTTCTCAGCGTGAGACCTATTGGTCACGATCGGCAGCGCCGTGTATGGGCGAATGTATTTCTTCCCGATGGTCGGTCGTTAGCGTATGAGATGGTGAAGTCCGGCTGGGCACAGGTCTCGGCGTCCGTCGTCGATGAACGGTTGGTTGAACTGGAGCAAGACGCGCGAAGAGCCAAGCGCGGGCTGTGGGGCGACGCGCAGACAGTCCCCTCGGCAAAGACACGCGGGACCGGTCACTAAACCATTCCGATGGGGGATCAACGCTCGGAAGATGGCCGTAACGTAAAGTGGCCGAGTCGCGGTTTCCTAATACGCAGGGAAGTTATACGAACGCGAACAGTCGTTTTTACTCCACTGACGAAGGATCTCTTCTTGATCAAATTGAAGGTGATAGTCGTCACACCACCAGCGACCCGGTCCGTTGAGATCGCCAGCCTGAAATTCCTTCACTCGATAGAGCAAGAGGCTGCCGCCCGTATCGATGTCGCGGCTCCCTTGCGGAGCGCCCATACGCTGAATCACCTCCTCCTTCGTCGCATGATTCACCGCCTTTTTTAAATAGATCGTCTGCCACGACTGAAACAAGGCGCATGCCGTCAGCAGAAGGCACGCGACAAAGACAACGGGGCTCGTCTTGTGCAATATCGTTCCGTCCATCAGCTCAACTCAGTGTATTATCCATTCGACATAGAACGGTGTCTGTAGGAACGTTTGATATTTGAGGTTCTCTCCTTCTCGTTACCGGCTCGGTGCATGGGCCTGAAATTCAGCACCGACCGCCATGAAGCAGCGGTAGTGGACAGCCGCTCCCCTTCTCGCTATCCTCGAAGTGATCCACGCTGCGCGATAAACGATCAGTGAGGCATGGAAGAGGTTCAGCGCTGCTTCATCCATCGTGGTTGTGGTTTTCACTGTCTTGTAAAAAACCGGACTGCGCCGTTCACCTGGAGAGAGTTTCACCTGAACGTGTAGTCGGCGATTATTGATTGCAATGGATGTCACCTTTCTCGATTTCATTGCGGCCGGGTTCGTGATTGCCCTCGGCTCGACGCTTCAAGCATCGACCGGTTTCGGCGCCGGGCTTATCGTCGTGCCGCTCTTAGCGCTGATCCATCTCGAGTTTGTTCCAGGGCCGGTCATCTTTGCCAGCCTCGGCTTGTCATCGCTGATGACCGTCGTGGGGCGTAACGCCATCAACCGGCTGCATTTGCACACGGTGAGCCTCGGCCTGATCATCGGCATGCTGGTCGGCGCGGTCAGCCTCTCTCAATTGGCATCGGATCATCTCGGTCTCATATTTGGCTTGCTGATTTTACTGGCCGTCGGCTTGACCGCCCTTGGCGTAAAATTGCAGTTCACGATGCCCAACTCACTGATCGCAGGAGCCGTATCGGGCTTTATGGGCATGACGGCCGCGATAGGCGCTCCGGTTCTCGCCTTATTGTATCAATACGAGGAAGGCAAAACGCTGCGGGCGACACTGGCGTTTCTGTTTTTCTTTTCCTCAGTCGGCATGCTGCTTCTCCTGCATGTCCTGGGCAGGTTTCAATGGCATGAGCTTCAGCTGGGGCTGGGATTGCTCCCCGGTATTCTCGTTGGCTATGGGTTCGCCGCGCGAGTGGCGCCGCACATCGACGGAGGATACTCGAGAGCGGCCGTGCTGATTATTTCTACCGTCAGCGCATTCGCTTTGATCGTCAAAAGTCTTTCCTGAGGATCAGAACGAACGCCAGAGTACGTGTTCGGTGTCGTCACGGAGCCACATAACTGCCATACGGTGGAACGCCGTCAGGCGCACGGTCTGCCTGGGGAATCGCTTGCCCTCGTGGCGTCATGTCTGCGGCCCCAGGACGAGGTTGTGACTCAACACCGTTGCTGACTCGCCGAGAGCCATCGGTGTCAGCGCACCCTGTGAACGCAACAAGCATCAGAATCGCGCTCCAATTCCGTAGACGCTTCATTTTGGCTCCTTGGCTTTTTGTGTGATCGCTCACAATTACTTCTATAATCTACAATGGTGTACGGCCGCTAGGGTGTTCGCAGAGATTATTTATGAACATTTGGATTGCCTCTTCCAATAGAACAACATTATTCTCCGGGACAAACCATAGGGGAATCGGAATGTTCAGCACTCGCAATGAGTCGAGGTTCCAAGGTGGATCAGTTAAGTCGTGAGGTCCCGCCGTCCTGTCGTGTTCAATGCAGAGAATCTGAAGAAGTTCCAACGATTTGCCGGCCGCATGAACAACACATCGACACGCTTTTCAAAACGGCTCGACTCAATACTGCTTGGCCTCACGGCGAGCGCCATCCTACCTCTGCAAGGAGCCGTTAAGGCCTCTGGCGCCATAATCTCCACCCGCCACGAGCCGTTGGTTTTCCCAGCTGTGTCGTCGCCGTGCTTGCCATGGTCCCCGTGCTGATGTATTCGACTGCGGTTGTGAAAAAGCGTCCCCAACCCGCTCTGCCCGGTCTCCCGACTATACCCTAAGAGAGCTGGCTCGGAGGGATTGCCGGCGCCTATTATGTCATGATTGTGTTTACGGCCATTCCCCTCATTGGCTCGTCGACGACCGTGGAACTCACGATTGCCGGCCAGCAACTGATGTCCATGCTCGTCGACCGTTACGGCCTTCTGTGTCTACCACAGCGCCCCATCTCAACGGTGCTCATCGGAGTCGCCCTCATCCGAGTTGTTTAACGACCTTGCCGTCGATGTGCTACGGCACGCGCAGATCTGTCGATACCGCGATGCATCGTGATCTCTGTGGTGAAATGGTAAGGTCTCTGCACTGAGATAGAACTCTTGGCAGACTATCATGGGAATATCGGCACCGCGATTCGACCGGCGAACGCTCATGGCGGGCGCGCTCGGCAATGTCCTGGAATGGTACGACTTTGCGCTTTATGGATATTTTGCGCCGGTCTTTGCCGCGGCATTTTTCCCGTCTGACGATACATCGACGTCTTTACTGTCCGCCTTTGGCGTCTTCGCGATTGGATTTCTCGCCCGTCCATTAGGGGCGCTGCTCTTCGGCTATATCGGCGACACCGCGGGACGGCGTGAAGCGCTGGCATGGTCCATCATCCTCATGGCCATTCCCACTGTGATCGTGGGGCTGCTGCCGACCTATGCAACCATTGGGATTGTAGCCCCACTCGCCTTGACGCTCTGCCGGTTTCTGCAAGGCCTGTCGGTCGGAGGGGAGTTTACGGGCTCGGTCACGTTTCTTGTGGAGCACGCCGCGCCGTCGCAACGCGGATTCATCGGGAGTTGGGCCGGCTTCAGCGCACAGATCGGAGCGCTGCTCGGGTCCGGCGTGGGCGCGCTCATGACTTCGAATCTCACGGCCGAGGCGTTGCATCACTGGGGATGGCGCATTCCCTTCTTATTGGGTAGTCTGATCGCATTCGCTGGATGGTACCTGCGCACACGCATTCCCGAATCGCCCGCCTTTGAACAGGTGCGCCAAGCGAGAGCCTTGTCCTCCGCTCCCATCCGGGAGGTCTTCACCCATCATCGAATCGCCGTGGCCAAAGTGATCGGTCTCGTCTGGCTGCACGGCGTTGGATTTTATTTGCTGTTTGTCTATCTCACGACCTACCTCTCGACGGTGACTACCATTCCACTCGCCGCAGTACTGACGATGAATACTGTCTGCATGCTGCTGTTGGCCGTCTTGATTCCCCTCACCGGGCGCCTGTCTGATAAAGTCGGGCAAAAACCGTTACTGCTCATCGGGGCTGCGGGGCTCGCCCTCACCACCTACCCATCCTTCATCTGGTTGACCAGTAATGACATGGCCTTGATATGGACCGCTTATGTGTGGCTGACGGTACTGATGTCCTGCTATCTTGGACCATTTTTCGCCGTAGTGGTCGAACTCTTCCCAACAGCGCAACGCTACACTGGGCTCTCCACGGGCTATAACATGGCCGCGGCTCTCTTCGGCGGAACCGCGCCATTGATGGCCACGCTCTTAATTCAATGGACTGGGAACATTCTCAGTCCCAGTCTGTATTTGAGCCTCTGCGCGCTCATCTCACTCAGCGTCATTCTAACCATTCGGGACACTAGTAAGGTTGATCAGGACCTTGGTCGGACTACCTCTGAAGGATAGCAATATGCACCTGAAAGGGAGCAATCTTATGCCATGGCTACACTTCGTGTGCTCCTTGTCGATGATAATGCAACGGTGCTGACCGTGCTGGAGGAACTGCTCCGCCGGAACATTCCCTCTATTGTCATTATGACCGCCTCGTCAGGACAGGACGCATTGAGGGTGCTCCAAACCGCCACGGTGGACGTCGTGTTGAGTGACGTCAGCATGCCGAACGGGGATGGGTTTTTTCTGTTAGAAGAAGTGCAGCGCCAGTGGCCGTCTCTGCCGGTCGTCCTCATGTCCGGTGAGCCCGTCGAGTCTCGCGCGCTCGAGGCAGGGGCGAAAGCATTTTTCTCAAAACCCCTCGATCCACATCGCCTCATCGAGACGCTGACCGCGTTAACCTCTCGCACCATGCGGGTCGTGATTCGTCGAAATCCCGAACAGCCCTCATAATCGCTCAACAGCTTCTACTGGCCGTCACGGTCGTCGGCCCACTTTCCGTTCGTGGAATAACATTCTATGGTCTGGTGTCGAGTACATGATGCCGTATGTCAACTGTATGACCAAAGCCAAGCCAGAACCGATTGGCGGCAAGTAATAACCGTAATTATGTAATACTCTCGTCTATAGACCGAAGAAGGCAGCCCTGCTAGACTCCGCCACTTAGGGCCACTTCTGCAGGAAGATCGCCGACCACCGACGATAGGATAGTCCGGCATGCAGTCTCTTCAGCAACCTATAGATGTCGATCATGCCAAACAGTCACGTGGCCTGACGCCGCGTCGGTTCATCTCGGGTGCCTGCGGGATTGTGGTACTGGGGTCAACGCTTATGCTCGTTGGATGGGCGCTCGGGACTCCAATCTTCACTGTCCTCTTCCCCGGCTATGAAAGTGTCAAGCCGAATACCGCCGGCGCCTTTATTGTGTCGGCCTTATCCCTGTGGCTCCTTGCCACCCTACAACCGAATGGCCCGCGTCGCTTCGTTGGAATCTTGCTAGGATGGTTCGTCAGTGCCATCGGCTCTGTGACGCTGTGTCAATATGTCTCTGGGCTCGATTTCGGTATTGATACCCTGCTGTTTCATGTCCCCCCTCGCAATCTCACCGACCTCTATCCGGCACGCATGTCTATTGAAGGCGCCTTTAATTTTGCTCTCATTGGACTCGCGCTGGTCGCGCTGGACCGCCCCGCAATCCGAGGGATCATCCTTGCGGAACAACTGACGCTCCCGCCTTTTTTTGTCTCGATCTTGGCGATCATCGGCTACCTGTACAGCCAGCAGTCCCTCTACAAGATCGGTCCCTACACCGCATTCTCGCTCCCATCTTCACTTCTCTTTGTGATACTGGCGTCCGGCATCTTTGTGGCTCGCGGGGATCGCGGCCTCATGGCTACACTGACGAGCCGATCAGCCGGCGGTATCATCCTTCGCAGACTATTACCCGTTGCCGTCGGCACACCGATTCTTATCGGATGGGTGCGTCTGAGAGGGCAGGAACTTGGCCTCTACGATCTCGGATCGGGCCTGGCAGTGTTCGCCGCTTCGACCACACTCTTATGCATGGTCTTCTTGTGGCGGCTCGCTTCTTCGTTGAACAGCGCCGACCTGCAAAGGACGCGCTCAGAGACCCGGGTGCGGAGACTCCTGTGGCAGGCCGAAGATCGGGAACAAGCCCTCAGAGATAAACAGGCTCAACTGCTCCAGGCGGCGAAATTAGCCAGCATTGGAGAATTAGCGACCGGGATTGCGCACGAAGTAAATAATCCGCTCAACAATATCGGTCTCCTTACAAGTAACGCGCTGGACTACCTCCGACTTGGGAAGCCACCGGAAGTCATCGTGCCTCCGTTGGAAGCCGTGGTGAAAGAAGTCCAGCGTGCTGCCGCCATCGTCGCCGGCGTACGCTCTTTTGGAAGGACGGCACCGTCCGATTTCAAGCTGGTCAATGTGAATGATGCCATTAGAAACGCATTGACGCTCATCTCCCAACAGCTCACGTTACACCACATACAGGCTCAGTTGAATCTTCCCGTAGACCCTGTCCTCCTACAAGGCAACCAGGGCCAGCTTGAGCAGGTCTTCCTGAACCTCTTTATCAATGCCAGTGACGCAATGGAGGAGGCCAGTGAACGACTCCTGGCCGTTTCGATGGACCTTTCTTCCTCCACTCTTGTCATTGTCGTGCGCGATACGGGTAGTGGTATTCCGGATTCCATCCTTGAACGGATTTTTGACCCGTTCTTTACGACGAAGCCGGTCGGGCAAGGAACTGGGTTAGGACTCTCGATTTCTTATGGCATCATCAAAGAACATCACGGAGATATCCGAGTGCACCAGGAACCCAGTGGAGGCACGTCATTTCTGATCTCGTTACCAGCCTGCTACGAGCATGCGTCAAGTATGTCGAGTTTTGAACAGCAAAGCTTGCTTTCTCATTCTCCGCGCTAGAGCCAGTCCACCAGCTCTTCGCAATTACGTATCTTGGAAAGTTCTTAGGCCGGTCGACATCTATAATCTCAATAAATACTTACTTTCTGACGTGCGATGCCGCCATCGGGTACAAAGTTGGCGGAGGGTTGACCATCATGCTCAACAAACAGGTGCGCCTCTTTGCAGAATATCGATATACGCATTTGACGTCATCGCTGACATTCCAGGATAATACCTCTCCCGCATCGACGGAGACGTTCAAGGCGACCCTGAATACCAATCATGCCATCATCGGTCTTACCGTTCGATTTCCCTAACGATCGACCTTCCGGATCGCTTCAGATCTCTCCATGCCATAGGTCGTTGTAGAAAGATCGTGATAGAGCCGAAGTTAGGTCAGTCAACTTTTCGGCCAACTCACGTGTACAATTTACGAAGCCATTCACCTTGTACAAGCCCCATCGGCAGCACCATGCAGGCGTACGTCTCAGGACTTCCGTAAGTGGCAGTAAGAGGTATAAGAATGTCACTGGAAACCGTCTTCACCATGCTGCTCTATGTGGCGGCGGGATGGATCGCGTTACTTGGGCTGACCAGCCTTAAAACCTGGCGGCAGAACCGCCAGTATATAGACCTTACAACAGGTCTCATCGATGTACTGGCCTCGACGGTGGGAATTGCGTATCTGGTCTGGTGGCCGCTCTTGCTCGCCGTCACCTGGATGTGGCTCATGCCGTTGGCTCTCCGGCAACAGAAAGGAGACTAGCGCGCCTTGAGATCCCTTCTTCGTGAAGAA
>DATEPO010000420.1:0-11277 GCA_035273145.1 Nitrospiraceae bacterium | reverse complement strand
CAGGTATGGATGGAGGCGAATACCGTCGGGACACCCACCAAAGCGACCATCCGGCGATTGACCTACCAGGCCCTCATCGACTATCTCGACATAGCCGATGGCCGGGCTTCCGCCTAAGCGAGGTTGCATGAGGCGCTCTGAGCTTCCGGCCTAATGGCGGGGCGCATTGTGCCGGGTCGTTATAGTTTTCCAATCGCTCGATACACCCACATCCCGACGTGTTCCGAAATGGCGTTCGTGCTGAGAACAAGGACATCGGCGCGGGGAAGTACATCGAATGGTTGATCTCTCCAAAAATGGTCGGATCGATCGGTGAGACTATATCCACAAGGGGCAGCCGTGGCGATAAGTCCCTGCTTGCGAAAATGCGCCATGGCCCGCGGCATATGACTGGCCGACGTGACGAGGAGGATGGGCACGTCGCCCAGCAAGCGCTTCGTTTCCACTGCACTCTCATAGGTCGTGCGCGACCGGCTTTCGGTGAGAATCACATCCGGAGCGAGGCCAAGCCGGACGGCAAACTGCTTCATCTCCACGGATTCTTCCGGCCCGTAGCCGAAAATGGTTGTATCCCCCGCGGACATCACGAGACGGTCGGCGATTCCTTGGGCAAAGAGATCCGCTCCGCATAACGTGCGAAGGAGCGAATGCTCGTTGAGGGCGTGGCTCGGCCGAAGAGAGCCCTTCTCATACACGCCGCCGCCGAGGACCACGATCGCGCCGAAGTGCCGGCTCTTTTTGGCGTCGAATGCCGGATATTGTTCTTCCAGCGGACCAATCAACTGCGTGGCGATAAGCGGACTGCCAAGCAGGTATGCGAGTGCGAAACTGGTCAGCACGACCAGCCGAATCCGTCCCAGCCGTCTGGTCGGCTGCGGCCAGAAGACCAACAGGACCAAGAGACCTAAGAGCAGAAGGAGCCATGTGTACGGGTAGACGAGATATTTGACCAGCTTGTAGAGGCCGAACCAGAAGGGAGATAGTTCCATTCCATGCCTTTCTACTGAGAGTTGTGCAGGCCCATAGTTTCACGTAGCATAGGGGGCTTTGCACTACAGTAAAGCGTCAACCGCGGTGGGAGGATACACGTGGAGCACGGAGGACACAAGGGGGCCAAGCGAGGGACGGCGACGGCGTGCTATTGGTTGATGAAATCGGAGCCGAAGGCGTTTTCAATTCAAGATTTACAGAAGGCGCCCCGGCAAACCACTTGTTGGGACGGTGTGCGAAACTATCAGGCCAGAAACTTCATGCGCGCAATGGCCATCGGCGATCAGATTCTCTTCTATCATAGTAATGCTGAACCGCCTGCCATCGTGGGAATTGCCGAGGTCGTTCGGGAAGCGTATCCGGATCACACCGCGTTCGACCCTCGGGATACGCATTATGACCGCAAGAGCACACCCGAGAAACCGCTCTGGGACATGGTGGACATCAGGCTGGTCCGGGTCTTTGATACTCCCATCCCCCTGACCCAGTTACGTCAGGATCCCCATCTGACACATATGGAACTCCTCCGCAAGGGATCGCGCCTTTCCGTCCAGCCGGTACGAGCGGAAGAGTGGCGGCATATCCTCACGCTCGCAGCTAAAAAACCACATTGATTTTTTCGTGGACAGGTGTAAGATTGAAGCCTACGCCTTCAGGTCTAGGTAATGTTTATTCATCTACGCCAGCGAAGACGAGCAGTATGCCGGTGCGCCGTCCTCTCGATCTTGTCATTCGCGCTGTTCGGCTGCCTTCACCCCCCTGCCCCCTATTATGAGCCACACGAGCTGAAGAATTTACGAGTAGTCTGGCTCGACCAAGCCAGCTTACATGAACAGTATGAGCAGATGTCGGGCAAGCCTGCGTTGGCACTCTACGGGACCGATTCATCGGCCGCCGTGCAGAGTGTCAAGGGATTCTTCGATTTCAGGACAAACACGATCTATTGCTCGAAAATGGACTTTACCGCCTGTGGTCATGAACTCCATCATGCCATTATCGGTCACTTCCATCCGGAGAAGTGGTAATGAATAGGGGAGAAGATACGAGGTGCGGGGTGCGAGGTACGGGATGAGCAACGAAGAAGTATAACGAAGTACCTTCCGTATCTTTTCACCACTCTACCCCCGTATTCCGTATTCTTTCCCCGAACCTCGAACCTGGAACCACGACCCTCCCATCATCGTCCAATTTCTTTCAATGGTTCTTCGGTCACGGTCAATGGCCCACGAGGGTTATGATCGAACATGTTGGACTCGGCTAGTTGTTCGGTAGAAGGCGTCGTGCGGCTATCCGGGGTCATCACCAAACCCCAATGACAATTGTCCCGGCACGTATTGTTCAGCAACATCGCTTCGGCATGATAAAAGAGAAGCAGACCGCTGAGCATATTGTCGTGACAGAGATTGCGGACGAGATCCGCTCGGGTGCCGGGGTCGCGTGCGGCGATCCCGAAGTGATGATTGGCATAGCAGATGTTCTGAGAAAGGTACGGCTGTGCACCGGCGAAGGCAAAAATGCCCGACTCTCGGTTAGCGCATACCTCATTCTCGATAAGAGACGGACGGCACTGTGTGCCATAGATCACCACCCCGGATAAAATTCCCTCACTCGCCCGGCATTGAGTAATGGTGCAGGATGAATCAAGAATATTGATCGCGGAATGTTGGTCGCTTCCCACGTAACGAAATGTCATGCCGCTGATACGTCCTCCCGTGACCCGCTGAAGATAGAGCGGCCCGCCGCGTCGGCTAAAAATTTCGACTTGATCGCGTCCGGCGCCGATCAACAGCACGGGCCGTTCGGTCAGAAAGACCTTGTCTTCATACCGGCCGGGCCGCACAAAAACCTGGTCGTCCAATCCGGCATCCTTGAGTGCCAGGCTAGGGCGTGGATAGGCCGATGGATCGGCGCCATCGACAATCAAGGTCCTCCCGCCGGCAGGATTCGGCGGCGGCTCAAGCAAGGGCGACGGCTCATCATGAGACGACGTCACGGTTTTCCGGGGAATATTCTGGGGTGTCGCCATGGGAGCACAAGATGGGTACGTGAAGCTATTATTTGTTGTTCACAAAAAGGATGTCAAGGGAACGCGCTTACAAGAGGCTCGAGTTTGACGAGGAAAAGAGCGTTCAAGGTTCTAAGGACAGGAGAAGGTTCAACATTCAGAGTCATTCGAGGGCGACTAGAACGGTCTCTTCGTCTCCAAACTCGACCCCAGAACCTCGAACGATTCTACGGCCGCAGAGGGTGATCCGTGAGTGCGAGATATGCTTCGCTAATAGAGGCGACGGGAGAAATTTGCATGAGAAATGGCGTCCGCCAATCCGAGTCGGTCATGTCTATTTCTTCCGGAACTACGACGCGGCGTAGATGGGCTTCATTTGCCGCCGCAACTTTCAACGGAACCGATCCCACGGGGGAAATATGTCCGTCCGGAGTCACCGCACCGGTAATGACGCGATCGGAGGGGATCGATTCTCCATTTGCCATAGCGAGCACGCTGACACCGATCATGGCAGAAAGGCTATCTCCATAGATCGTGATGCCGGCATAGGGCACCGCCAGCACCACGGTCCATGAGTCAGGTTCCATCTCGGCTGCCCGCGCGGCTCGATAAATGGCTTGCTGTACAGCCGTTTGGGCCATTCTGGAAAATCGTCCAGGTCCGCTTCGGAAGAGCACGGCCAGGCCATTGTGATCATCTCGTTCCTGGAAGGAAAGAATCACATTTGCGACCGTGCCGATCGGCTTCTTCTCCATGGTGACGCCGAGAATCGGAATGATTTGCTCTCGTATTCCTGTGAGCGCGTGCGCCTCGGTAAAAGCAAGAAAGGTCACCAGACTACTGATGACAAGGCTCATGATCCAATAGTGCAGCCGCATCGTTATGGACCTTTCCTAATACCGTCCCAGTTTCTCTTTCGGATTATTGTACCCAAACTTGACCTTTTGATGTTCCTTTCACATTTTACATTGAGCAAGCATTAGGCCAGCTATATCTCCAGCTATATCTAATGTACTCGTACCTACCCTGCCGCCTTTTCAGCCATATTCATCGGCTTGGCCGAATGAAATAACACCCTGCGCTGGTGCGTTCAGCGCATATTGTCACGGAGCTATGGACCCTTATATGGAGAACCACTCGGCTCTATGCAGAGATGGAGAAGGCCCGAATGTCTTGTCCAGCGAAAGGACAGCTCTTCTGTTGTGACTGAACGTGGTGACAGACAAAGAGGAAAATGTGTGTCGGTAAATACGAAAGGACAGATTCCGGAAACCAACGCTTGACCATTTACCTGCGAATCTCTTATTACTCCTGGCTGGATGAGAGGATACGTATGAAGCATACGCGGTTGCGAACGAGTCCGACGCCCATTCTTCTTTCGTGCATCTTGACGATGGCGATCTTCGTTCTTGATCTGTACGCGCCGGCCCCTCTTGCCACCGCCATGCTCTATGTTGCGCCGGTCGCTCTCATTGCGATGTGGTCTCCCCCCAACCATTATTCGCTTGTGGTGATGATGGCGATCGCGTGTACCATCTTAACGGTAGGTAGGCTGACCTACTTCTCACTGGACACGATCGCATGGTTTACTGCGACAAACCATGGGCTCGCCGTATGCGCTCTCTGGGCCATTGTCCTGCTTTCCCTTCTGCGAAAACGCATGGAGCAGCGCGCGCAATGGATCGATGTCTTGCCTCGCCTCTAGGAGGAGTAGGCCTAGATATCCTTGAATGAAAATAGCCTCGAAGCCTGAGCGTTCCCTCCACGAAAAGACTTCTCCACCCTCCGCTGGAAGAGCGCCGACCGTAGGCCGATTAGGTCGAAGCCCGTCAACGATAGCCACGCCCCCGCGGGGAGCAAAAATGGCTGCATCATTTTGAGCTCCGCAAGTATACGGCTGTGGCTTGAGCCCGACGGCTGACATGAAGCTTATCGTACACATTTGCCAAGTAATTCTTGACCGTCTTATCGCTGAGTCCCATGGCAGCGGCAATTTCCTTATTGGTTTTTCCTTCCGCCAACAGCTTCAGCACGCGTTCTTCTTGGGGTGAGAGGGAGTAACCCTTCGTTTTCGGCTCTCCGCTATAGCGAGCTCTGAGAATGGACAGAGCCTGTGTCGTCACCTTCGGATCGAGCAAGGATTGGCCGGTGCCAACGGTTCGAATGGCCTCAATGAGGACGGAGGTATTCGCATCTTTCAGCAGGTAGCCCTGCGCGCCGGAGACAACCGCCGAAAGAATGGTTTCATCATCGGCGTAACTGGTCAGAAACAGCACACGCGTGTCCGGGCATTCAGCACGAATGTCGCGACAGATTTCGACACCGCTCCGATCCGGCAATCGGATGTCCAGGAGCACGATATCCGGTTTCAGTCGATTCGCTTCCTGCACCGCCTCGGCTCCGGTCGCGCATTCTCCTATCACTTGCATGCCGGATACGAGATTCAGCACAGTCCGAAGCCCGATTCGCACAATCTCATGATCGTCGACGATGAGCAAGGACAGGGGTTTTGGTTTCTCAGTCATCATAGAGGCCTCACTCCATAAGTTAAGCGGAATCATGTGCCACTTTCTCGAAGTCTTCGAGTGGCGTAAGCGGCACAATGCCTGCGGCAACCGCGCGCATAGAAGCTTGATAGCGTGCCTCTATCCGGAGCCGGACGAATTCTCTGAGCCGGCGATCCATTCAAGATCGGACAGCGGTGCTATTTCCGTTGTGCCTGGCAAGCATCGCATCTCTCTCCAAGCTTCAGCATCAGCCGTGTCCCCTGTCCGGGGATCGAAGTGATGCATAACCGTCCCCCTATTTGATTCGCGCGTGCGGTCAAATTTTTGAGGCCATGCCGGCGCCGAACCGCACCCTCATAGTTAAATCCCATGCCGTCATCCTCCACGACCAGGGTCACCTCACCCCCTGCTTCAGCTAAGGAGACGATGATGGCGTCAGTTTGAGCATGCCGAACACAATTGCTTACGGACTCTCGAAGAATGTAAAGAATCTGGCGTCGGTGTTCTTTCGGAATGAGATCGATCGCATGCGGATCGATCTCGATGTGGCATGTGGCCGGTACGGCCCGAGTGATGTTCTCAACCAGTGCACGCATCTGCCTTTCTAAGGGCTCTTCTTCCTCCTCAGAGGCTCCGAGGTCCATATCCAAAAACTGTCGGATTTCTCGTATCGCCTGATCGAGTTGAGCCGAGGCCGAATCGACCTGCCCAGCCGCTTCCGGCTGAGCAGAGGTCATCAATAACTTAGCGGCAGTCATGGTGAGCCCGACTGAATACAAAGTCTGCAGGATGCCATCATGCAGATCCCGTTTAATCCGCTCACGGTCTTGCTCCAGCAGGAAAATGCGTTGACGGCAACCCTCAAGAGTCGTCTCTTTATCTTCTTCTATGCCGGTAGGAACCAGCTTTAGGGTCTCGCTCATGTGAATCCTCCTCTTCAAGTGGCTCTGTCATGGTCATCCAGTAGAGGTAATGGCGCAGATCGCTCATCTCACGCTGCCCCGACTGTTTCATCACAGACCATTCCTTCCCATACATTCTCCATAGGCAGCTCCTGTAGCACCGGCTCCCCAACATGCGACATGGCGAGGACAATGTTCTTCCCGCCAAAGCCAAAGCTATTGACCAGGGCTCGACGAAGGTGTGCCGGTCGACCTTTCATCGCCACATAATCCAAGTCGCAGTCCGGGTCAGGGGACGTTAAATGAAGCGTCGGAGGAATGAATTGATGTTCCAGAGCCAACGCGGTTCCAATAACTTGGAAGGCCCCACTAGCCGCGAAGGCATGGCCTAAGGCCGATTTGAATGAGCTTACGGGAATGCGATAGGCATGGTTTCCGAGCGCCTCTTTGATCGCGGCCGTTTCCACCAGATCCAATTCAACCGTTCCTAGCCCGCAGGCATTCACATAATCCACTTCCTCGGGAAACCAATGCGCGGACGAAAGCGCGCGATCGATTACCCGCCGTTGCTCCTTGCCTGACTCGCTGGGCCGCGCCATGGAAAAGGCGTCGCACGTAAATCCCCACCCTTCCAATTCCGCATACATCACGGCACCGCGGCGGCGCGCATGCTCGTACTCCTCCAGCACGATGCACCCGGCGCCTTCGCCCAAGACGATGCCGCAGCGCGTACGATCGAACGGTCGAGGAAGGTTTCTCACGGAACCGCCCTGATCCGGCGCCAGGACACGGCCGGCTTCCATAGCCGAAAAAATGGTCGGGTGCAGAGGCGCCTCTGCTCCCCCCGCAATCGCAATGTCCACATCGCTGGATTGAATCAGGTCGAACGCTCTGCCGATAGCATTGGCGGTCGACGAACATCCGATCGAATACGTCTCGCATCTCCCATGGACCCCTAAGGCAATCGCTACTTCCGCCGAGACTGCGTTGGGAAAGGTCGACGTCATCGTGAACGGATTGGTATGCTGATAATGTTTTCGTAACATCGAGTCGTGGGCCTCGAACGCTTCCTTCAGTCCACCGACGGATGTGCCGTAACAGACTGCGGTGTCCATCCGATTCTCTTCATCAAAATTCAGACCGGCATGGCGCACAGCCATCAGGGATGAGGCGACTGCAAATTGCGAGACTCTTCCCATTCGCCGTGCTTGCTTGCGAGGAATGAAATCGGTCGGATCAAAATCACGCACTTCGCCTGCTAAAGAAGACATAAAAGGTGATGTATCAAATTCAGAAATGGGGCCGATTCCGCTCTCTCCGTGGCTTAATAAGTGCCAAAACGTTTGTAAATCGCATCCGAGTGGAGAGACGACTCCCAATCCCGTTATCACGACCCGTCGTTGAATGCTCATCGCATCCCCTCCTCTAAGTTTGTTTGAGACCAACATTTCCACTCATGTTCATCGTGCCATGTTCCAAAATGCTCCCGGTGCGTTGAAGGCACGGAAGATTCCGGGTAAAACTTGTCGTAAAAATCAAGATCGATATGATGCGCCTGGAAGGCCACCACCGTCTTAAATGCGTCCGCATGGACAGGAAAGCGACCATACGTTTGGTAA
The DNA here is from genome assembly GCA_035273145.1 of Nitrospiraceae bacterium. GTDB lineage: Bacteria > Nitrospirota > Nitrospiria > Nitrospirales > Nitrospiraceae > JAICXS01. The sequence goes on along the minus strand of DATEPO010000420.1, from coordinate 3,254 downwards.
ACGTATTCACAGAATCGGATAGTCGCCTCAATGGCTTGTTCATCATGCGGGACAATCGATTGCCCCGTGTCTGATCGAGACCAAGGCCGGCCTTGCTCAGCATAGATACCGTTCGTGCCGAATTTTGACGCGACTAAAGTCCGCACGGCGTCTTCCATTGTCGGAACGAATGGAGGACAGGGACCTTCCCAGACATTCGGTACACCGACCGGGTTGGACCGCACCCCTTCAATCGGTGATTTCGAAAATTGAAACCCGAGTCCGGGAAATATTTGCGGCTCCCATCCCAACAAATGCCGGCCACTGCCTACACTCTGAATGCCGCCGCCGAGGCCAAGCGCCTGGAGCATGAGAAACATATTTTGAGCGATCACGCCTTGCTCCTGAATGGCGGTATCGGCGATTGCGGCATCGAGCTCCCGTAACGTCATCGTCCGACGCTTGCCTAGATCGTCATAGAGATGCCCCCCGTGGCTTTTTCGAAAGTCGTCCAATCCGCAGCTCCGATGGCCGTTATCGCTATCCACGATGAAATAGCCGTATTCCTTGCTGAGCAGTACCAGCAACAGATTCAGGTATACGCTGGCGACATCGGTAACAGGGATGACGTAAAGACTGCCTGGCCGGTTCGCGTACCATTGATTAAATGAAAGCATGTATGGCATTTCGCGTGGTATCTGAAGTCGTTCAGATTGTAAGGTCCGCAATTCCGGCGACGTTCCGGAATCAGGATCAGACACACCCGAGACAAAATAGACGCCGTCATCATTGGTGATGAACAGATTCGTGGCATTGGCGGCGCATGCACTTGGTGCGGTTCGCCCTTGAAAACTCATAATCGCCATACCTTGGCCGTCCTCGTGGCCCGGCCGAGCGGCATATTGCATATCCGCAAGGTGAGGCCCGGTTTTTCCGACTCCTGCGAATAACAAATAGTGCAGTTCTTCATGGCTTAACGGAATCGGAGGAAGTCGGCTTCGATAACGGAGAGGTCCTCCAGGCAATTCCATCCCGCAACCAAATCGACGTGTTTTGCGCTGGCGCAAGAGGCCTACTAACATCTCGACCGACGCTGATTTTGTCGCTTGACACTGGGAAGTAATCATATCGCCCTCCTTTGCAGCCACGTTGACTTCGTGACTTGCTGTTCAAAGCTTACGAAAAACCGCATCAGCTTGTGACCTACCCACCCGGGTAGGCGACCGGCGGTTACTGTTGCAGTAAAGTTCCAAGTTTAAGAACGGAAGTTAACGTGAATCAGTTTAGAAGAGAATCAGTCAATATCATTCGCAGGGGGATGGAATGACTGGAATCGACGATCAGAGATGCGTGCAGGGGAGTGTTATGTACTAGAGTGAGGCAGTGTACGCCGACGATCGCCGCCGGCATCAGCGAGAAGCCATCCCGTTGACTGTGCTTGCCAGCGGGCCACGGCACACCAGCGATTTTCGACTCCGCCGAGTTTCTGATAAATATTCTTGAGATGGAACTTCACGGTGTTGAGACTGACATGAAGAATGACTGAAATTTCCCAGTTAGTTTTTCCTTCCGCCACCCAACGCATGATTTCTTCTTCGCGGCCGGTCAACGTCGGGGCGGTCGTTGTATTCTCACTTACTTCTGTCGGCATGGTGGCGCGCAAGTAGGCCAAATGAAAGTGCGGGGCCATAATTTCCATCGTGGTGCGCAACTTGGGTGCCAGTCGGGGGTCAAAATTGCTGAATGCAAAATAAGTGCAGGTATCCCACACGCCCCGGACGCCAATAGACAGGCAGGAACGAATGCCGAAGTCGAGTTTCAGACTGATGACCTCTCTGGGAATCGAGAGGCTCGGAGTGTCCTCGCTGGATGTCACACTGAACCGCGTCATCTGCAAGAGCTGAATCGACGGATCACTGGCAAAACCTTGGGAAGCATACAGGTGTGAGAATTCCTGTCCGTAATTGGAGTACCCGATGTTGAGCTCGCAATTTCGAATGCGAAAGATGCCGCATGCAGAAAACTCGTGAGGAACAAGTTTGGCGACTGCGAGGGGTAGATGGGAGATGCGACTAGCGGCATTAAGCGATTGCACCTCGTGCATGATTTCGCCAAGGAGCTGAAATTCCTTCCGAGACGGGTAAGTAAACTGTTCAGATCGATTGAGGATCATCACACGCCTTCCGCCGCTTGGACAGAGAAGTAAGCTGTGAGATCGGACTTTCTATGAGGCGGTGAACAAACATTATCATCATCAGACGATCCACCGTCCAGATTTGCACTGCGTACAAAGTACCTTACACAATAACATTAGCTCCACACATAAAATAGGGCCATTTGACCCTAAGTGAGCTTCTAGGAGAATGGAGATCGATACGAGGTTCAAAGGAGGAAATCTAAATCTCCGGCTAAATTGCGATGGCGCCGAACTTATCATGGCAGATGGCACGTCTGATTTAGACCACTGCCGAAAGTCATGTTTCAGTGGACTGGCTTTATGTTAGTTGCAGAGAGGCTCTCATCGATGTTTTCATGGGGATTGTTGGTTGATGTTTTCTCAATGCTATCGCTGTTCTATCAGTGCCGTACCGAGAGACTGTTTTCAACATCTATCGTTGCACCGGGGTACCGTGTTTAGCCCATTGCTACGTGCCCATTTGGCCGGTATCCTACTCCTGGTTTCAAGAGTGCAATGATCAGGAACAATGGAGCCGGGAATGAACGAGGTAAAGACCAGTGAACTGATTTTGGCCTGTACGTCGGGCCCGGACCAAGGCAAAAGACTGGTCATTCGACAAAAGGACGTCGTCATTGGCAGACATGTCGCGTGCGATCTCATCAGCGACGACCCCGACGTGGTTGAGCGGCATCTCAGGGTGAGTCTTCGGGGAGAGCGGCCCTGGTTTCAAGCCATTGCGGACGCACCGGTTTTCGTAGACGGGCACCGCGTGTTAGAGGGACCGATCGATGTTAAGCAACAGTTGCGAATCGGGCGGTCATTTTGGAGGCTTGGCGATACGCGAGCCGCCGAGACCTTTAGCGGCTGGCTGGACAATTTAAGCGGGCATATCAGTTCGGCAGCCGGCGTGGAGAAGGTCCAAAACTTCAGTGTCAGCGAGACCTTCTCCGACATCTTCAAGACGCGAATGGATGAAGACATTGAAGAGTATTTCAATGTCGGGACGCGCACGACTACTCCATCCCTCTTGGAAATTGATACCAGTTGGCCCAAGCCATGGGTCTTTTTTAAACTCTTTTCCCTGGCCGTCGTCGTC
>DATEPO010000419.1:0-3742 GCA_035273145.1 Nitrospiraceae bacterium | reverse complement strand
GCAGCTTTGCCGTGACCGGGCGGGATGCGTTGCCGATCGAGCCAGGAAACTGGCTGGCCAGTCCTCTGGTGGGATTCGCAGCGGGTCAAGGTTCGATGCCATCGGACCAGGCCTCTTTAGTCACCGCCGCCCATGTTCAGGACGCGCCTCTTCTACCCCTTCGTCGTCTACCGCCGTCCGGTGCACGCATCACGTTGCTTACCAGCGATTGGGCGGAAGGCTGTGGATCGTGATCTGTGCCGCTGGGGAACCGGCGCAGCAGCGTGCGGGTGGTTCAACAAGCGTGTGATGTGGTGGCTCACTCTCGTGATGATCAACCTCGTACCAATAGCAGCGGCCCGCGCACAAGTCGGCGCCCCGATCCCGCCTATTTTTGATCCGACCGGGCGGTCCGGTCAGCCGCCCGCTCCGTTGCGAAAAGAATTCGAACGGCCGATCCCGCCGCCGCGCGAGGTTCTACCGCCGGTCCCCTTGCCTCCATCGGAACCCGGCGAGCGACCGTCGAGCAACGTGCGAGTCTTCGTCAAAGACATTCGTGTGATCGGGAACACGATTTTTTCGAATGAGGAATTGGCCGATGTAACGGAGCCGTTTCGAAACCGGCCGCTGAATACCGAAGATCTAGAGCGGCTGCGGCTGTCGCTGACCCTGCTCTATGTCAACAGGGGGTATCTGACGTCCGGCGCGATCATCCCCGATCAGGATGTGAAGGACGGCATCATTACCGTGCAGGTCGTGGAAGGGACGCTGTCGCGTATCGACGTCGAAGGCAACAAATGGTTTGCGAGTTCGTATCTCCGTGACCGGGTCGCTCGCGGTATCCGCACGCCTGTCATGCTACCTCCCTTGCAGGAACGATTGCAGCTTTTACAACAGGACCAACGGATCGAGCGCATCAACGCGGAATTGCGTCCGGGAGACCAGCAGGGGCAAAGCGTGTTGAACCTCCGGGTCACGGACCGCAATCCTTTTCACGGCTCGGTGGAGGTCAACAACTACCAGACGCCTCTCGTGGGGGAAATTCGTGGTCTCGCCACGGTCGTCGATGACAATTTGACCGGGCACGGCGATCCGCTTCGCTTCACGTACGGACAGTCGAGGGGCGCCGTCCCGATTATCGACGCCGCGTACGCCCTTCCGTTGAACCGGTACGACACGACGTTCTCACCCTATTATCGACGCAACGATTACAAGCTCGTCGAATCGCCGTTCGACGTGCTGAACCTCAGGACCCATACGGAAGTCATTGGGATGAGTCTCCGGCAGCCGGTGTATCGCACCGTCAATGATGAGGTGGCGATCTCCGTCATTGGAGAGCATTTGTTCATCCAAAGTTTTGTCTTTGGCGATGTTCCTTTCAGCCTATTCCCGGGTTTTCAAAACGGGGTGGCGACGGTGTCGGCGCTCCGTTTCGCCCAAGAATGGACGCATCGCACCCTCGATACCGTCGTGGCCCTTCGCTCGCGGTTCAGTGTCGGCCTCAATGTGCTGGGTGCCACCATCAATGCGGATCGATCGACGCCGGACGGCCAGTTCTTTTCATGGCTCGGACAAGGCCAGGCGATCAAGCAATTTGGCGACAAGCTCCTCGGCATGCAGCTGCTTGGGCGCATGGATCTGCAGCTCACGAATTCTCCATTGTTCCCACAAGAGCAGGTCGCCGTCGGCGGGCGTTTTAGCGTTCGAGGCTATCGAGAAGTCACGTTGCTGCGCGACAACGTGTATCTGGCTTCGGTCGAGTCCCGCTTCCCATTGTGGCGCTGGGCCAATGGTGAACCCATGGTGCAGTTCGCCCAGTTCGTCGATGTAGGTCATGGCTGGAACTTAGGCCAGAACCGCGCGTTCGCGACGCAACCCAACGCAAATTTGCCGGATACGCTGGCCAGCGTGGGCGTCGGCCTCCGCTGGAACATGTTGCCGAAGGATCGTGCGAATTTCGAAGTGTACTGGGGACAGCGACTCAATCACGTTCCACGGATCAGCAATACGATCCAAGATCATGGCGTGCACTTTGGCGTGGTGGTCAATCTGTTTTAACGAAAGCCGGGTTGAGGCATGGCGCTTGTCTTGAGAACCGCGAGAGACGCAATCCTTGCCGTGTTCGCCACCGTCATGCTCGTGACCGCTCCATCTCAAGACGGGCTTGCCGCCTCACTAGCCCGGTCTCCCGATGTCCTCATGCAGGAAGGGACCCAAGCGTTTCAGCGGGGCGCATTCGAGGTTGCATTTGCGACCTGGAAAGAAACGGCTCGGCTGTATGAGCGCAGTGGCCGGGTCAAAGAGCAGAGTCAGGCGCTGCTCCAGGCAGGGGAAGCGGCACAAGCCATGGGCCGATCCCGCTCGGCGCTGCAACACCTGGAATTAGCATTGTCGCTTGCTCAGCACCTCGGGAATCCGGTGTGGCTTGCCACAATACTTGACGCACTTGGCCGCGCCTATTTATCCGTACGGCACCTAGATGCCGCCGAGTCTCACCTCGATCAGGCATTGGCTATAGCTCGTGCCCAAAAGGATTCACGTCTCACTGCGATGGTGCTGAACGATCTCGCGATCCTGCGCGCCTCGCAATCGCGCTACAACGAGGCTCTCGCTGAGTATACAGAGAGCGCGTCGCTCGCTCGTCTTGCTGGGCAGACGGACTTGGCGGTCAGGGCAAGCGTGAATGGCGCTGTAGCAGCGCTACGGTTGGGGCAGCATGACGATGCGGAACGATGGCTTGAGCAGAGCATCGGCGAGATCGCGGCCTTTGCTCCCTCCTTCGAGAAGGCACATGGATTGGTGAATATTGGGCTGGCCTACGCCGACCTTCGCCGTGTCAAAGCCGGTACCGATGATGCGCTGCTCTTGCGATCCGCCGCCGCCTTACAGGACGCCGCTAACGTCGCTCAGATTATCCAAGACGCACGCACGCAATCGTACGCGCTTGGGCATCGCGGGCATCTCTACGAGATGGAACATCGCTACGATGAAGCCTTAGCGCTGTCCCGGCAGGCGATCTTTGCTGCGCAGTCTGTGAATGCCCCGGAATCGCTCTATCGCTGGCAGTGGCAGACGGGACGCGTGTTGGCATCGCTCAATAGACTGGATGAGGCCATCGCCGCGTATCGAGGCGCTACCTACACTGTAGAGCCGATCCGAGTCGAGGTCGCGAAGGCGGCACAGGCTCCAGGGTCCTCCGGTCGCGAATCGATGCGGCCGTTGTACGTCGAATATGCCGATCTCCTTCTCAGGCGGGCCGCGCTGATGGAGGAAGGGCCTGACGCACAAAAGTATTTGAAAGCAGCCCGGGATGCCATAGAAGCATCGAAGGCTGTCGAACTGCGCGACTATTTCCACGATCAGTGTGTCGACGCCATTCAATCCAAGATCACGACATTGGAATCGGTCTCACCGACGACGGCCGTCATCTATCCGATCGTGTTTACAGACCGTACCGAATTGCTCGTGAGCCTTCCCGACGGGTTGAAGCGTATTTCGGTGCCGGTCTCCTCGGCTACGCTGACGAAGGAGATCCGGACATTCCGGTGGCTGCTCGAAACGCGCACCTCCCGGGCGTACCTTCTCAATGCGCGGCAGCTCTATGACTGGCTAATACGCGGGCTCGAAGCCGATCTGGCGACGGCGAAGATCGACACGTTAGTGTTTGTCCCAGACGGGCCGTTACGCACCATTCCTATGGCTGCGCTTCACGACGGATCACAGTTTCTCATCAGTAGATTTGCCGTCGCCTCCACCCCAGGAA
>DATEPO010000418.1:0-7692 GCA_035273145.1 Nitrospiraceae bacterium | reverse complement strand
CAGGTCGCAGGAAACAATGCGGATAGACACCTCATGCGAATCCGGGCTATTCATTCAATCATTGCGCCCCATCCCGGAGAAGGCCGTTGAACAACTCATGACTCCCGCGTGAATGGTGTGGGACAAGGAGTTCTTTATGGGACGACACAAGATTGGTCTCATTATTCCTCATCCTGAAGATCAGAAGTGGGATTCCGTGTGGAAAATCTTCCGGACGCCGAACTTGAACCTTCCTACTTTGGCTGCCCTGATTCCAGAAGAGGACTGGGACATCGACATACAGGACGAGATCGTCGGGCCGATTGATTTTACACGCTGCTATGATCTGGTTCTGATCACCGTCACTACTTCCGTCGCCTTTCGCGCATACGAGGTGGCGCGGCTCTTTCGAGAAAGGGGCGCGAAGGCCGTGCTGGGCGGCATTCATCCGTCCGCCGTACCCGGCGAGGCGGCCCAGCATGCCGATGCCGTGGTCATCGGCGAAGCGGAATTGACGTTGCCCAGGCTGCTCGAGGACTTCAAAAGGGGCGGACTCCAGCAGTTCTACCGCATGCCCCATATGGTTGAGCAGTGGGATCGGAGGCCTCCCCGCTGGGACCTCCTTCCTAAGGGGTACATATTCCGCGAGGCGCTCACCGCCACGCGTGGCTGCAACTATCGTTGTACCTTCTGTTCGATTCATCTCGCGCTCGGCGGCGGCCAATATGGCTATCGAAAAAAATCACCGGAGGAGGTCGTCGCGATGGTCGAAACCATGACCGGCCCAATGGTCATGTTTTGGGACGATGACCTTCTGTCCGATCCGCCCTATACAAAGGATCTCTGTACAGCGTTGAAGCCGCTGAAAAGGAAGTGGATGAGTCAAATGAGCGCGACGTATGTGGCGCATCATCCCGAAATGTTGAAGCTCCTTGCCGAAAGCGGCTGCTCGGCCATGTTCATGGGGATCGAATCCATCAACCAGGAGTCACTGAAGTCGGTGAGCAAACAAAATACCGTGAAGACGTACGAAGAATTGATCCGCCGCATCCATGGCTATGGCATCGATATCCACGCCGGATTCGTCTGTGGACTGGACCACGAGGATGTCTACGATTTTGAACGAACCGCCGAATGGGCGAATCGGATGGGCCTGACAGGAGCGATATGGCGTATTCTCACGCCATATCCGGGCACACGGCTGTATGAGGAGTTCAAGGCGGCCGGCCGGCTCTTGACGACAAACTGGACATCGTACACGGGGGAGCACGTCGTGTACCGACCGGCCAAGATGACGGTCGAAGAACTCTATTGGGGGCACAAGTGGGCAAAAGGACAGTTTTACTCGTATCGGTCAATCGGCGAGCGTGCGGTGCGGCGAGCGATGCAAAACGGGGCTGGGGAGCTGCTAAATACGCTTGGCGCCGGGTTGGGGTACCGCTCGATGTTTCATTTGGCCGCGGATGACCTATCAGTGAACGTCTATCGCGACTTGAAGCAGTTACCGCCCCAGTCGGAACCCGTTGCCTATCGCTTTCCGTACCCGCCTGCCGAAGGAGTATTCCATTCCATCTCGTCCGGGATTCAAGGTGCGCTCTCAAAGGTCCGTCGAGCCGGGGCTTCATCTAAGGAAGAGATACACTGAATAAGGACCGGCGTCGATGTCGTGGCACAGCTACGGCCCGATGGGCACCGTAATCACAATGCCCCCCATCACATCGTTCAATTTGAAGTCGCGGCGGGGACTATTGGGATGCGCATTGTGGCAGCCGATACAGGCTTGAGCCACCGCAATATCGGCATAGATCGCTTGAAAATACCGCCGGTCTCCACTCTGGACATATCCCGTATACGTTTTGTCGGGCTGTTTCAGAATGGCTTCAAGTCCGCCACGCTCGAAGTCCGTGGCAGGCCCATTGCGTTCGTAGATCGGCCAGAGGCTGACTAATCGATACCGAATGCCCCGATCCTTTTTCGCGACCATACGGGCCGAATCAATCAGAAACTGGGCCGGGAGCGGCAGCGTATTCTGAGATTCCCAGTTCTCTGAGGCAGCGACCACGCCCTTTTCCTGCATGCGATCGACGACGTGTTTCGTATAAATGGCACGATCCGCTTCAATGACGGCATGGACATAATCCGCGACAGTCGCGGGAAGAATGCCTTGTGGCGGGACGGCGCTTTTCGCTGCCATGAAAGTCCCCGCGAGCACGACACCGGCGGCAAAAATCATGAGGTGCTGTGTCATGGTTCGTCTCATGAGACCCTCCGGCATTCGCTGGCCTGCATGACCGGCAACGTAATGGATACGGTCGAGCCGTGTCCTTCTTGTGATTCAATCTCGATCTGGCCGCCAAGACTCTCGACAATCCGGCGCGCAATGGTCAGGCCGAGTCCTCGGCCTTCTCCCTGGGCCTTCGTCGTAAAAAATGCGTCGAACACCTTCGGTAAATACACACTCGGGATCCCGCATCCGGAATCGTGGATCTTCACAGAAATCTGACCATTGATTGTCTCGGTCCTCACCTCCAAGACGCCATTCCCTCTGATTGCCTGCACGGCATTGGTCAACACATTCACGAACACTTGGCGGAGCTCGTTGGTCCGAATCCGAATCTTCGGCAGCCGTCCCAATTCGGTACGGATTTGGACTCCTGCACCCGCCTTGGTCGCACGCAGACCGATTAACACCTCTTCCACCAATTCATTACAATCGAGCATGGCTTGTTGATCGTCAGATTCACGCAACGCCTGGCCAGTCAATTCCTGTATGACATCGGCCATACGTTTCGCTTGCGCCACCACGTCTTTGGCGAGTTCCTTGATCAATTGAGGGTTGGACTCTTCTGCGATGACTTCCCCGAGTCCCATCACGCCAAACAAGGGATTGTTCAGCTCATGTTTGAGCCCGGAGGCCAAGAGAGAAAGACCCGAGAACTTCTCGGCTTGAATGACTTTCTCCTGCAGCCGCCGCTCGTCGGTGATATCGCGGAACACGAGACCAAGTCGGGTCGGTTCTCCCGAGGCGGTTCCGATACGAAACCATTGATACTCATACAGCCGATCCCCGACCCGCAATTCCGGTCTCCGCGGCAAGTCACCAGGCAACGTGGGAACTAAGGGATCTTGGAACTCCTCCTGGATCATCGGCATGGGATAATTGGTCGCGTCCTCACGCCGCTGCGATTCATCAAGCTCGGCTTGTAACCGTTGCGCCACGGGTCCCTCGACGTGGAGCAGATCCTTGAGCAATCGCGACTCTTCACTTTCGGGCGTCACTCCGAAAGCTCTCTGTGCCGCGCGATTCAGATATTCGACCTGACCATCTCGGTCGAGAAGAATGATCGGATTCGGCACGCTTTGGAGAATCTGCTGATTGACCACTTGTAACGTATGCACCTCTTGCGTTTTCTGCTCCACCGTATTCGTTAATCCTGAAAAGGCTCGTTCCAATTGCGCATTCATGCGGGTCATCTCGTCGGCCAGTTGCTCGAGTTCGTCACCCGTTTTTACGGCAATCGGCTCTGTCAGTTCCCCTCTTCCAATGAGCGATGCGGCCTTCTGTAAATAACGGATCGGCGTCACGATGCGGCCGGACGCGACATACCCTAAGATGCCTAGCAGGCCCATCGCGACCAAGCTAAACCCGGCAAGCCACCATAGAAAATGATGCGTCGGCGCCGACAACTCTTCAGCAGCCTGCCAGACAAAGGTGTGCCAGGTCGCTCCCGTCGATGCGCGCGTGAGATGTGACGTGCCGGGCAGAGCGGAAAATCCGATGACCGAAAGTCCTTGTCCGCCATGGCCGTCGCTGTCGGCCTTTACCCATCCCGGTTGCAGTGTGGTGACCAGCCCGATCAAGCTCGTATCGGCCAAGCGCGATCCCGTGGGTAAAATGGGACATGCCATCACGGTTCCTTGGCTATCAAGCAGCATGACATGGCCCGTTTTTCCAAAGCGAATCGGAAATAGCGACGGCGCCAGGTATTCACGTGCATCAAAGACCCGATGCAACACTCCAGTGGCCCGGTACCGAATGCGATCCATAATAGGCAGGGAAAGGTGGAAGGCATACACGCCCAATTGGGAATCGAAGGTGACATTGCCGATATGCGGCTGGCCGACTCCGTTATCGTATGCCGAGCGCCACCACTCCGTGTCGCGCACGGTGTAGGGGACATGCTGTGTGGTACTCGCGACTACATTGCCGCGCACATCGGTCACGAATAGCGCCCGCGTGGCGGCCCGTGCGGATGCGGGGATAATCTCTCCCGTCTCACCCTCCGGACGCGCGACTTGCTGTTTGAGAAAATCGGCGACCGGACTGTTTATCACCGTCTCCAACAAGGTTGCTTCGCCGGCGTCCCACTGAAGTCGAGCTTCGTTCTCGACGGCAGACAGCGCCGCCTCATCTCGCTTCCGAAGACGGCTATACTGGGCTTCCAGAGTTTCAACAACAAGCGGCGCGCGCGCAATGCGGGACGTTCGCGTCAGCTCATCACTGAAGACAAGGTCCATTGTTCTCGCCGCTTCAGCCGCCAGACTCTCGAAATTGATGCCGGCCATTTGGTGCAGCTCTTGGGTGCCCTGTACCAAGGCCATCCCCATGCCTACGACGAGCGGGACCGCGCCCACCAGCAGCATCGCGCTGATCAGCTTTCCTCTCAATCCCACACGAGAACGCATTCGACTTACCATCTGATTGGGTGGATTAATTCACAGGACAGGGCAAAGGGAACCGGATCTGAAAGGTCGCTCCCTTACCCTCTTCGCTTTCGACAGCAATGTCGCCGCCATACTTGTTGACCAGAGTCCGAACAATCGAGAGCCCGAGCCCCGTACCGACGCCACGCACCTTCGTCGTAAAAAATGGGGTAAAGAGTTTTGGCAGGGAGGCGGCCGGTATTCCGGGTCCCGTATCCTTGACGGACACGACTACTTTGCCTGCCTCGTGCTGTATCGTGAGGGTGACACGCCCTTGTCCGTCCATCGATTGCACGGCATTGGTAATCAGATTGACGAACACTTGGAGCAGTTCTGCGGGATCTGCGGGCATCGAGGGGATCGACTGATACTCGCGCACGATTTCGACTTTATGACTGATCGTCGCGAAGCGAGCCATTTTGACAGCCTGATCGAGAAGATCGGCAAGCTGAACCAATTCAGGCTCCGAACAGGAGGTCCGCGTATAGGCAGTGAGCCCTTCCACAATGGATGTCAGGTAGGTGTCCGCCTTCAGAATCTCTTGCGAGTATTCTTTGATACGTGAAGGGTCCGGTTCTTCCTCGATAAATTGAGCGAATTCACGAATGCAATACAGCGGGTTTTTTAAATCATGGGCAATCTGTGCCGCAAAGGTCCCCAGGGTGGCGAGTTTGTCCGCCTGCATCAATTGGGCCCGAAGCTCTTGCTCTTCCTGCACCACGGTCCACAATAAACGGGCGGCCTTGCCGCTCATCACCTCTACGTTCGATCCGTGTGCCGCCTCAATCTGCGAGGGCATCGTGGCATCGCCCGTGACATCGACGATGAGATGCGCGCCGTTACTGGCCACGAGATCGGCTACAGTGCCGACAGTGTGGATATTCAGCCTGCGTGCGAGCCGCAACCCTGGAGCACGGGGATTCGTATCCGCGACACCGACGACTTCGACGCCGGCCGCGCGCGAAAAGAGGTCGATCAAGGCGGTCCCCCCTTTGCCGGCGCCCAGGATGAGGACTTTAAGTGGTTCCCCAAATTCCATTTTTTCGGCGTTCATCTTACGGCTCACAACGCGACAGCGTGTGTGTCGGATGGCCGTCCATCGGATAACAGATACCGTGTCTTCAAGCGCTTCAGGCTAGGTCGTAAACAGCTCGCGCTTTTCCATCGCTTGTTTGACGGCCATCAGCAATTTGTCGCGGTCAACCGGTTTCACAAGATAATCCGCCACTCCATCCTTGATCATCGAGGTGGCAAGCTGAAAATCAGGGTAAGCGGTCAGCACGATAATGGGAACAGACGGGTACTGAGCGCGGAAATACTTGATGGCTTCCGTCCCATTGACATGCGGCATACGGATGTCACAGATAATGACATCGATCATCATCGGATTTTCACCGGTATTGAGTGCTTCGATAGCCTTGGCGCCGTCCTCGGCTTCCACGACATCGAAGCCACCCTTGCGCAGGACGGTTCCGACGACTTTTCGAATCTGTTCTTCGTCATCTACTACCAATATTCGGCCCTCAACAGCTCGATCGCTTACCAGCCAAGCCATAGCATCCTCCTTGTAGGTTGCGTTTCGATTCCTTTACTGTGGCTTCTTCTGCAAAGTGAACGCCAATGAAGAGGCAAGGGAAATCGATTGAAAGGGGCTTACTTATGCGGTAGCGTGCGCCATCGCAAGCCAATGGTGTCCAGCGGTGGTGGTGCGGATGCACCAGCACCGGCTCAGATCCACCACGACGTAATTGATTACATACGCTCATGAAAACAGAACTGACGATTACGCCCGGTGAGGCGCCGAAACGGCTGGACGTGTTCTTGGCGAACCGCGAGCCGACCTTATCAAGATCCGCTCTCCAGCGCTTGATCGTCCAAGGAAGCATTACCATTAATGGACACACGGTCCGGCCAAGTCAGAAAATCAGATCAGGCGACCACATTGTCTTAGATATTCCGCGTGCGGAACCGCTTGAACTCCAACCGGAATCCATTCCATTCGATATCCTATACGAAGATGACTGGCTCCTCGTGCTCGATAAGCCGGTTGGACTTGTCGTCCATCCGGCGCCGGGTCATTGGTCCGGCACGCTGGTCAATGCGCTTCTCTACCACTTTCGGCATACAGGGGGACTTTCGACGATCGGAGGCAAGGAGCGGCCTGGTCTCGTGCACCGGCTCGACAAGGAAACGTCCGGTGTCATGGTGATCGCGAAGACCGACCAGTCGCATCGCTCCCTGGCGCATCAGTTCAAGCACCATACGATCATCCGCGCGTATGAAGCCCTCGCCTGGGGCATGTTGAAAAAGTCGGAAGGCCGTATCGAGTTGGCGATCGGGCGCGACACCAAGGAGCGAAAGAAGTTCTCTGTTCGGACGTCGCAGCCGAGAGAGTCAGCCACGGACTATCAAGTGCTGGAACGCTTCGGCAAGGTAGCTACGCATGTCCTGCTCCGGCCGTTGACCGGACGCACCCATCAATTGCGGGTTCATCTGACCTCTCTCGGCCATCCCCTTCTGGGGGATCGGACGTACGGAGGACGGAAAGTAAAAGACATCGGGGACCTCAACATTCCTCGTGTGATGCTGCATGCCAAAACCCTTGGCTTTACTCATCCGGGCACTGGAGCGGCCCTCGCCTTCAGCTCACCGCTCCCGCCTGATATGGTTGCTGTCGTCGAATCCTTGCGGCAAACGACCGCCGTGTCTTCCAGGCGATTGCCGGCTTGACAGATGCATCCGCCGCCCTGTATGGATCAGCGATTCTGTGAGGCATGGATGACCTGTCATGACGTGCTCGATCTCCTCGGCAGTTTAGTGTCCGCGCTCAAAGCCTATGGCGCGAACCTCCCGCCGGTCGTGCATCTGTCCTCTCTCCCGGGCGGGCTTAAGCCGACACCGGAGGCGATTGACGCGTATGACACGACGGTCTCGCGATTTCGCGACCAGAGCGGCAAATCGGTGTACCGTCGACTGAATGATCACTTTCTCGATTCACTCGAGGCGTTC
>DATEPO010000417.1:0-2279 GCA_035273145.1 Nitrospiraceae bacterium | reverse complement strand
GCTCCATTTCAGGATTCAGTTAACTTCGATTGCCGAGTTGTTACTCGGGTCTGTTGATCCTGATCGAGCCTCGTTCTTTCATTCTTCTCATAGGTCTTAGTCCCAAGGGTTGACAGTGCGACTTAGGCCAAGTTAAGCGATAACCTGACCTTTGACTCGGAAGAAGTTGCCACCCTGACTTCCCATCGTGCACATTTACTACCGATCTGGGGAGACTCGCTTTAGGGACTTCGATAGTGCGAGGACCATCATTTCCTGGAAAGGATTCGCCCGTACCATTACGTATTCGCATTGCACAGGCATCTCCTCAATCGTCCACACACAGTCCCCCTGTCCCCTTGTGGTAGTGCCCCAAGAGTTAATCGATAGAACAGAATGCACACGAATTGCCGTTTCGATCAGCTTTAAGTCACGCCAGGGACTTCTGGACAGAACTTTCTGATAGGATGTCCAATCAGCTTCATCATTGGTTCAGTTTGATCCTCTCCCCTCTCTTAAGGCCTCGCCGCTTTTCCATGGCGCTTTATAATCCAATGGAATAGAGTCCCGTATATTTTTGAACCGACTAGAGGTTTCCAATATGGCACAAGACCCTGCGCCGGCTATTGAAACCAGGGCGACTGTTCACTGGTATGAGCCGGCAGTGCTCTTGCTGTCAGCCGGCTGGCTGATGATCGTTCAGTTCGTTGAGTGGCCTGCTCTGACCCATGGAACCTTCGATGGCTGGCACTATGATTCGGCCGTATTTGCGCTCATTGGGAAACTTCTGCGGGAAGGCGGCACACCGTATCTGAGCTATTGGGATCACAAACCACCACTGATTCATTTCATCAATGCGGTCGGTTTAACGTTGAGCGGAGGACGAGTGTGGGGGATCTGGATGGTCTCCGCCGCGGCCTGGATTTCCGCGGCCGTTATCGGCTATGTGGCGCTTCGTAAAGCATTTGGGATATTGCCGGCGGTGCTTGGCATCGTGTACTTCGCTTTTGGTGTGCACGCTGAGCATGGAGAAATCAGCAATTTAACCGAACAGTATGCGCTCCCTCTTCAATGGGCTGCGCTCTGGATCTTCCTAAGCCTTTATCGGACCGGTCTTGAAGGAAACTACCTGAGACAAGGATTCTGGATCGGAGGTATCGCGGCAACGTGCTCTTTCCTGCGTCCCAATCTTATTGGCGCCGCCGTGACCATGTGGATTGTGGCAACGATTGTCTTGTTGAGAAACCGGCAAGGCCGAATGTGGGCGAAGTTCCTAGTCGGAGCACTCGTGGGGGCGGCGACTGTAACAATTCCTCTTCTAGGCTATTTAGCCATGCAAGGATCGCTTGCGGCCTTCTGGGATCAAGTGTTTCATTATAGTGCTTTGTACTCATCATCAAACTGGAAGCTCCGCGTCCGAGCGATGTTTGCCGGACTCAAGGTGTCGACGCTCTATGCTCCGCTGGCGCTTGGGGTGGCAGGATGGCTGCTCTCGGTCGTCCGGCTCAGACGTTCTGCCATGACCGATCCGAAGTGGCCGGTCTATGCGGTGGCTATAACGTGGCTTCCTATCGAACTGTTGTTTGCGTCCATATCGGGAAGAGATTACGGTCATTACTTTCTGCCGGTCCTGGTTCCACTCTCGTTCTTGACGGCTGCCTTCGCCGCTGAATTCGACACCGGTTATCTGAGGGCAACTGTTCATACATTATCGGGACGGCAGGGTCTCATCGTATTCAGTCTTGCCGCGGCGATCATTCTCCAACCGATCACGGACATCTTTTGGAAGGTCAAAGAAAAAGGACTTCCGACGTCACCATCCGATGCGACCATTCCCGTCATTGACTATGTCCGTACTCATTCGAATCCCGAGGACCGAATCTTCGTATGGGGTCATGCCACGCCAATTTATTTTTTCTCCAATCGCAAGCCGGCCAGCCAATACCTGTATATTTTGCCGTTGCTCACTCCCGCCTATGCGGACAGCACCGTCGTCAGCCGGTTTCTGGCCGATCTTCGTCATGCACCGCCCGTCATGATTATCGATGCCTCCTCTCAGGATGAGTTTTCCCCTCCCTTAAACCCATGGAACACTGGGTGGCAATTCCCAGACGCGACAAGACGACACGCCTATTGGAACGGCGAAAGCTGGTATTCCATCCCGCCAGCCATGAAAGCCTTTCACGATTTCGTGATGTCGGAATACCGACACGTGGCTACGATAGGTCCGCGTGGCTTTGCCATTTATCGGCGGATTGAATCGTAAGTGGTTCAAGGACGTGGCGATTCTAACGATAGCA
>DATEPO010000416.1:0-5325 GCA_035273145.1 Nitrospiraceae bacterium | reverse complement strand
TGACGATGAAGGTCATAGAACGGCGCGTCGATCTCGACGCATTAGATGCCTATCTGAGTCTTCGATACGTGCCGGGCCCGAAGACCATGTTCAAGGACATTTACAAACTGCAGCCGGGCCATACGATGATCGTCCAGAATGGGACGGTCAGAACGCACTCGTACTGGGAACTGCTCTTTGAGGAGACTCATCGTGATGAACGACACGCTGCTGAGGAATTGGAAGCGCTTTTATCGGAGGTTTGCCAAGACCATTTGATGAGCGAGGTTCCTTACGGCGTATTTTTAAGCGGCGGAGTCGATTCGAGTGCTGTTGTGGCTGTTCTTCAAAAGACTTTGTCCGATAAGCTTCAGACCTTTACGGTGGGCTATGAACATGCCGACGGGCTGAATGAATTTGATTATGCAGAAACGGTGAGCCGGCATATTGGCACGGTGCATCACAAGCTGACTCTACGGGCGCAAGATTTTGCAGATTGGATTCCGAAACTGGTTTGGCATTTGGACGAGCCGGTCGGTGACGCGGCCTGCATCCCCCTTTATTTCTTGGCTAAGTATGCCAAGAACCAGGCGACGGTCTTGCAATCCGGAGAAGGCGCAGACGAAATTTTTGCCGGGTACTCAATCTACAAGAAAATGGAGTTGATGAACGATTTGCACAAGGGCGTCTTGTCTCCACTACTGACCCGGCTTTCTGGAGCTGTAGCCCCGCTTATGGGCGATGGGAAGCTGGCCCGGTATCTTCGGCTATTTGGAAAACCCCTTGAACAACGTTATCGCGGTGTATCCGGGCACTTCATGGAAGGCCTCCGGGAGAAGCTGATCAAGCCCGGGGTTTTTAGCGCCTGCAAGGAAAACTTTGCCGAAAAGACCTTTTCGCAGTACTATGGCGGTGTTTCCACTGACTCCGATCTTAATCGGATGCTCTTTATCGATACCAAGACGTGGCTTCCCGATGATCTTTTGATCAAAGCAGATAAGATGACCATGGCAGCATCCGTGGAGCTCCGGGTGCCGTTTCTGGATCACCGTCTTGTAGAGTTTGCTGCTCGACTTCCGGTTTCCTTCAAACTTAGAAATGGTGAAACGAAGTATCTGTTGAAAAAAGTGATGGAGTCGTATCTTCCACGCGAGGTGATTTACCGAACCAAAGCAGGTTTTCCTGTTCCTGTCTCGGACTGGTTCAAGGAAGGACTGAATGGTCTCGCGACGGACATGCTCTTGGGCCCAAAGAGCCATGTGAGCGTCTTTGTAGATTTAAACTGCTTACGGACAATGCTGGAACGTCATCGGGCAGGCGTTCATGATTTTTCCAAGGAATTATGGGGGTTGCTCGTGCTGGAGTTTTGGTTTCAGGCTTTTGAGGTTCGCGTATGATGTCGGGCCAGAACATTGTGTGTTTTGCCAATGATTGGGATTCGGATCCGACCAGCAAGCATCAAATCATGAAAATTCTGGCACGGTTTAATCGTGTGCTGTGGGTGAATTCAATCGGCCTTCGCCGACCAGGGGCCACCGCTCAAGATGCGTCCCGGATTGTAGCGAAGGTCAAGAAATTTTGGAGCGGCCCCGTCTCCGTCACCCCAAACCTGCATGTCCTGACTCCTCTTGCTATTCCATTTCATGATGTGCCGGGTGTACCGACAGCCAATGCGTGGCTGCTGAGTCGATATATTCGGCATCATGCGCGACGATTGGGGATGGACAGATTCCAGATGTGGACGTTCATGCCGACGACAGCCCCGCTTGTTCCCTATTTAAAACCGGACAAGCTCATTTATTATTGTGTCGACGAGTGGTCAGCCTTCACCTTCCTCAACAGCCAACTCATGGAACAGATGGAGCATAGTTTGATTCGCCAAAGCGATCTGGTTATCGTTTCCGCAGAAAAGCTCTATGCGACCAAGCGGCATTTAAACCCCGAAACACACTTAGTCTCTCACGGAGTTGATAGTGAACATTTCGCCAAAGCCCAAGCCGGCGCTACTGAAGTCGCGGTGGAGTTGCGTGAGGCAAAACACCCGGTGATTGGGTTCTGGGGGCTGGTTGGAGAGTGGATTGATTTGGATTTGATCCGATATATGGCCGAACGTCGCCCTGATTGGTCCATCGCGCTCATCGGTAAAGCGGACGTCTCATGTGCCGTCTTGAAAGGGCTGCCGAATGTCCATTTGGTCGGCTCGCGCTCATACGAGTCGCTTCCCGGCTTCGCGAAAGGCTTTACGGCGGCCATCCTTCCCTTCAAAGTGAACCGATTGACTGAAAATGTGAATCCGATCAAGTTGCGAGAATATTTGGCGGCAGGATTGCCCGTTGTCTCGACCGCCCTACCCGAAGTGAAGCAGTACGATGGCGTGGTGAGAATTGGCCATACGCGAGACGAGTTTGTCGCCCAAGTAGCGGCGGCCTTGCTTGAGACAGGCCCGGCGGCTGTTCGGAAGCGCATGGATGCTGTCAGCCATGAGAGTTGGGATGCTCGCGTTGAGCATATTAGTCGGCTAATTGACCACTGCCAGCCTATGTCGCATTAGATAAAAATACCGGCTTCCGCAAGAGGGAGAGATTATCCCGTTGGCTAATAGACAATTTGCTGGATTTCATTAACAATGGACATATTGTATGGACAGAACCCTATCTAAAGAGTTTCCCCATCCTCAGCCCGTCAAGACGGGGAGCGAGATGGCATCCGCACAAGGACGTCCTATCAATCGTGAGATGAACTGGCCGGGCGTGCTGGTCGTCACCACGTTCGTTGTATTATTAGCCGGTCTCTATCACGAAATTCTGCTGAAGTTGGGAATTCAGTGGAATAACGATCCCGATTATTCACATGGATTTCTCGTGCCGGTTCTTGTTGGATACTTCGTGTGGGAACGGTGGGATCGCCTCAAGGCCATTCCTATCACGCCCAGTCTGTGGGGCGCAGCCTTGTTGGCGGTGGGCTTATTGATGCTGGTCATCGGCTCAATTGGGGCGGAATTATATCTTCAGCGGTCGTCGCTGATTCTGGTGATCGCCGGGTTGGTATGGCTGACGATGGGACGTGATGCGCTGAAGACCCTCATGTTTCCCATTGCCTTTATGTTTTTCATGGTTCCCTTGCCCGCCATCGTGGTCAATGCCGTTTCCTTTCCACTGCAGTTGTTTGCCGCGCGAACCGCGGAGTTTTGTCTGTTCAATTTTGGGATTCCCGTCTTGCGAGAAGGCAACGTTATTGTGCTGGCCGGTACCACGCTTGAAGTGGCGGAAGCCTGCAGCGGCATTCGGTCGCTGCAAGCGCTCTTGGCCTTGGGTACGGTGTATGCCTATTTCTCTCAGCGATCGACATGGAAACGCTGGGTCCTGGTGCTTTTGTCAGTGCCGATAGCCATTGCCGCCAACGCCTTTCGCGTCAGCGGCACGGGGGTTTTGGCCAATTATTGGGGCTCCCAAGCCGCTGAAGGTTTTTACCATACCTTTTCAGGCTGGCTTATCTTTGTGGTTGCCTTTTTGCTGTTGCTCGGCTGCGGTGGCTTGCTCTCGAAAATAGGGAACAATCGGAAAGCTGCCGCGTAAGGCGTCGCGTCGTTGAGGCGAGGTACTGATTCAGGGACAGAAGCCAAATTAGATATGCTCAGCCTTAATCTCAGCCTCAGCCTGTCCCATGAGGAGACACTGATATGAAACAATGGCCTATCGTGGTCGCGGTCACCATGTTATTCATGACGTGGGGTTCTATTCAACTGTTATCCCACGGGGAACCAATCCTCAACAAGAAACCATTTTCCGAATTTCCTCTCGTCATCGATAAATGGCAGGGGAAAGAACTAGGTATGGAACAAAGCGTGTTGGATATCTTGAAATTGAGCGATTACATGATGCGTATGTATGTTCCTTCGCAAGGAGAGCAAGTACGTACGATGCCGTTGTGGCTGTACGTTGGATACTATCAAAGCCAGCGAACAGGATCGACTTACCACTCTCCTAAAAATTGCCTACCGGGATCCGGTTGGCAATTCGTGGAATCAGACCAAGTTTCCGTCCAGGTGTCTAATGCTCAGTCCATATTAATTAACAAAGTGCTTATCCAAAAGGGTCTTGATAAGCAAGTGATTCTCTATTGGTATCAGGACCGCGGACGAGTCATCGCCAGCGAATATTGGGCCAAAGGATACATGATTTGGGATGCCATGACTCAAAACCGGACCGATGGATCCCTTGTGCGGATCTCGGTGCCGGTGACGACAACACCCGAAGACGCCTACCAATATAGTCTCGCGTTTCTGCGAGAAGTCTGGCCCTTGCTTCTTGACTATATGCCGACGGGAGAAAGAGTAACCTAACAGTGGCCACGTTTCTGCCGGCGGCATCCGCCTTCATCGCTAGTGGTATCACGCTTTTCCTGGCCTGTCTCCTTCTCATCAAAAAAGATCGAACGAATCCGCTCAATAAAAATATTGCGCTCGTTCTTTTCTTTGGATCTGTCATGCAGGCTGCCAATGGCATGTCATTGGTGGACTTGACTGACGTCGTTCTCTGGCGACGGGGCTCATTGTTTGCCGAGCTTTTTGTGCCGGCAGCCGTTCTGTATATCGGGCTTGCGTTGATGGCTGCGGCAGGAATACAGGGTGAAAGGGCCGCTCGCTGGCGCGCTCATGCAGTCACACTGATTGGAGCCGTCCTCGGTCTCTTGGTCTGGTCAGAGCTGACATTGCGGGCAGACAATCACAAAGTTGTCCTGGGGATTATCGGTCGTGTCGATTACATCTTCATCGTCTTCACACTGGCGCTGGGTTTGGCACAGCTTGAGCTTATCTTGCGCGGAGCGCGCGAGCCGCTTCGCTATCAACTCAAGTTCATCGTCATCGGCCTGGGGGCCTTTGGAGGCTATCGGATTTACGAATCGAGTCAACTGCTGCTTTTCCCCATCTGGCAACCCGATGATGCGGTCGCTGAAAGCGTTGTGACGCTGATCTCTATTGGGCTCGTCGTCTACGGGCTTCGCCGCGTCCATCTGCAAGAACTCAAGGCGAAAGTGTATGTCGCTCCCCAGGTCTTGTACGGATCGGTCACGTTTCTGATTGTCGGCCTATACCTCTTCGCGGTGGGTGTGGTCGGCGAGCTTTTACGCCATACAGGCCTCTCGTTAGGATCCGCCCTCAGCACCCTGGTCGTTTTTGTCGCCATCGTCGTATTGGTCGTTGCGTGGTGGTCGCGCACGATTCGCAGCACTCTTAAGCGAGGCATCAGCCGCTATTTTTACCGGGTGAAATACGATTACCGGTCGAAATGGCTTGAGGTGACGGAAGCCTTTCGATCGTGCGGGGCGGTCGATACGATCCTGGAC
>DATEPO010000415.1:0-7469 GCA_035273145.1 Nitrospiraceae bacterium | reverse complement strand
GTTTGAAGGGCGAGCCTTATCAAGGACCTCTTAATAGTTCTGCGTTTCGCCCGGCAAGAAGACCGTCTCGGGCTGATCATTGTCCCTGTTCGTTCTGCCGTTCGGGGATGCGGGCGGCGTGCGCCGAGTACTTCTTCACGTCAGCATCGTCGAGTAGTGCCTGGCGAATTTGATGGATGGCCTCGGAGAGGGCCCAATCCGAATGCACGCCCGGTTGATTTTGTTTGTTCGGGACGAATTCCTCGGTCGCCGCGGCGTGGCCGCGGTAGGTCCCGATGCGGGTCCCATCGGGTGTGCGCAGAACCAGATCGACATCGACTTTCGTGTCGGCGGTGTACGTATCGACGTCCATCAATTTGGCGACAGATTTCGCATACGGCACTTGAGTCCATCCCTTCGGCCGATACGTCTCATAAAAGGTATTGATGGTTCCCGTCAGAATTTCATCGGGATGCTCGATATGGGTATCGACCTCTTGAAACACGCGATTCTCGCGAAAGTCTTTCAGGACGGCACTCGTAATCGGACCGGACAGTTCTCCGGGTTCAGCGGCCTTCACGCGCTCAGCCACAACCCCATACGGCTGGCCGGGTGCCTTCGGGGAATATTTCAGCGGATGCAGTTCGACGCGCAGAGGAATCGTCCGTGGGCTCTCGCCTAACGAAATTTTCGGCGTATAGTGCTGAGCACATCCAGCTAACAATGCACAGGTTCCAATCACGCAGGCGGCAAGTGATGATCTCATTCTCGACTCCTCCGAAAGAGTTTGGCTACCCCTCTATTTAACTACCCGCTAGCCGTATGCGCTGTCAGGAATTTGGAAGGCGATGAAGAATCCACGGTGCAGCTCTGAACCGACACGGTGGAAGAAGCCAATCGGATAGCCGTGCGCTCAAGAGGACCGGAATGTTGACTGTACACAGGAGACTAGATGTACAAGACATATCTGAGGGCTTGTTGAATTACTCAGCAGGGATCGTGCGATAGACAATCGCAGAATCACCACACCTAAACCATTCGCCTTAAGGATCTCGCCGAATTACTAAAATGGCCACGATGTTGTAGGCTATGGACCTACGTCATTATGGTTGATCATCTCACCCGCACACTCCTTGTCGTCGATGATGATTCGGCGACGCTTGCCGCCCTCGAGGGTCTGTTCGACTTCCATCTCCCTGGAGTTACGGTGCTGACGGCCACGAGTGTCAGGGAAGCCGAGCCGCTTTTATCCCGTGCCGATGTCGTCCTGTGCGATATCACCATGCCGGAGCAATCGGGAACTGTCTTGCTCTCGGCTGCTCAGCGGCTGACCCGCATTCCGCCCGTGATGATGATGACAGGTTTTGACGATCCCGCTGTCTTCGCCCGGCTCCGGGAATTGGGAGCGGTGGCGGTCTTCATAAAGCCGCTTCTTCGAGATTCGATCATCCCGGCGATTCGTCGTGTATTAGATACAGATTCTTCTGCCGTCTCATCTCATACGCCCGCTGATCCGTCGCTTCCTCCATTGCATCATCGTCTTCATTCCGTGCCATCTCACCCCATACCAGGAGGTTCCCATGCGACGAGCAGGACGTCCCTCTCGAGTCCACACCCCCACCATGATGGTGGTGGCCTATGATGCCTGGCGCGTGCACGGTACGCTGCGAAAAGCCGCCGCACAATTGCAGTTGAGTCATGAGCGCGTGCGGCAGTTGGTCCGGCAGGGCGTGGCCCATGGACTCGTGCCCCCGTTGCCTCCTAAAGATGCCACGCGGCCTCTCAATCCCTTTTGCGATCGAGCCACGGCGATGCATCTGCTCCGGCAGCACGGGACGATCATCGCCATTAGCCGGCTTACCGGGTGCTCTATCACACGGCTTCGAGGCCGCCTCACCGAGTATGGGTTTCGAAACCGGCAGCTCATGGCGCTGCATCGCGACTACCGAAAACGTATCGTGACCAAGCGACGCTATGACGCGTTCGTGGCAAACCATGGCGGCGCGCATCCCACCACCACGGAACTGCAACGGTCGGCTGAAGGCCGGAATCTGGATGCCTTTATCCGGCGGCATTGGCGTTCCACGCACGTCTTTCGTCGCGCGCATGGCATCCGAGTGCATGTACCTGTGTTCAACAGACCGATAGGGAGGGCGGCATGATGAAGAAACGTGTCGAGGAAGTGCGCCATCGTTGTTGGGTGATTTTGACTCGGAAGACTTATCGGAGCCACTGGAGCTATTGGATCTCCAATCGAGATCCGGCAGATGTCGATGAGAGTGTCACGTCGTCGAAGTTGGCCAAATACTTTAAGCCGTTCACCTATCGCGCCCTCCACGCCGAACTAGCGGGGCAGGGGATTACCGCCATTCCCGCGCCGCAATATTTCCTCCCGACCCCGGAGGAGCAAGAAGAGCAGGCGGAGGCGTTGTTCCGGCACATTACCGGATAATCGTTCCCACAATCCGTAACCTTGAACCCTAGGAGACCACATGATTTATGAGCAACGCTGGTGGACTGTAACCAATGAAAGCAATAGCCGCTATTCGCCAAGTCCTATATTTGACCTGCCGTCCGATGCGGTGCGGTATCAGTTGGGGGTCCGTGCCGATGATTCCGCTCCTACCTATTGGAGCGAAATGAAAGAAGTCCGTCTTACCTAGCTCCAGAGCATCCGTTGAAGCCGGCTCATAATGGGAATATTTTGGCGACGGTCAGTCCGCACTACTGACATCGCCCGCGGATTCGTTTACTCTGTTGTGTATGAGCGTCGAAAAACACTGTGGAAAATGCGGTGTGTCGTTTCTCTGTCAGACCGCCGATCTATGCTGGTGTGCGGCTTACAAGATCGACGAGGGACAGTTGACGGCGATCGGACAGCAGTACGACGATTGTTTATGCAAGGAGTGTTTAGCGCAATGCGGCAGCCGTTCGGATATGGCAGGCCTCTGACGACAAGAGGCATGGCCTGACCGGTGCTGTGCACCCTTCCAACGTCGCCTTCAATTCCTCTTCACGATTGGCGTCAGGTCTCAGTCTGAGATGCCCGCCTGGTCCGTCAGGGATGCCGGCTACAATCGCTCTTCGTGTTCGCGTGCTGTGTCTCCGCCCTAAGGCGTTGCACGCCGAGTCCGACATGGCGAGCGATGGTAATGGCGAGGCTCAGTTCTTCATTGGTGAAGATGTGCGGCGCGTCATAATAAGTCATGAACTTCCCGATGAGTCTCGCATTCACCACCAGAGGAATGAATGTGAGCGCGCTGATCCGTTCGTTTTTCACGACACTTTTGAGAGGTTCAGCAATATCGGCCGCATCGATATCACTGATGCATAGAGGCTGGGGGTTCGTTTCACTGCGCTTCCAGGGTGAATGGCCTTCCACCGCATGGCGATAATGCTCGGACAATCCCCGCCAGCCGACGAACCGCATCACACCCATCGCATCGAAAAGCAGGATTGAAGCCCGTTCGCATTGTAATCCACTTAAGATTGAATCTAATGCTGAATTGTACACGTCGGTCAGCGATGCGGCGCGATGCAGCCGGTCCGTGAAGTGGTACAAGACGGCCTGCATGTGTTCGCTCTTCCGCAATGCTTCTACGCTCTCGGCTTGCTGTACGATAATGGCTTTGAGTTCGTGATTCCGTAATTCCAATTCTTCGGTACGCGCCTGCACCATCCGCTCCAACTGTTCGTTCTGTTGCTCGACGGTGCGGCTGAGTTGTCGCAACTGAATCGCGCGCTTCAGCCAGGCGACGAAGAATTCACGGTCGATCGGCTTTTGAATGAAGGCATAGGCGCCGGCATTCAAGGCTTTCACCCCTAGTTCATGATCGCCGTGTCCCGTCACCAACAGCGTTGGCGTTGTCGGCCGCATGGTGAGCACCCGCTCCATCAGCGCTAACCCATCCATCTCCGGCATCTTGATGTCGCTGACGATCGCGTCGTAATCAATCTGAGCAATACGCTCCAGCGCTGCCCGCCCTGAAGTTGCCGTGTCGATCGTGGCACCCGGGACGCGCCACTCGACCATGGCACTCAGCGCAGTCAACATCGCGGTATCGTCATCGACAATGAGCAGCCGAGCAGCCATCGGGACCCTTAATGTACCTGGAAACGAGAGGAATGGGTGAAGTCATACGCCATGGCTTCATGTCGGCGAAAAAAATATAGGGAGCCATTGTAACGAAGTATGGCATGCGAGTATGTAGGACAAATACCTACTATGAGCAGAATGCCCATGCTTTCCTGCCGGAGCTCGATCTTTGTAAACTAGTAATCTCAACGAGGACCATCCGATAACAGAGACTAATAGAGACGGAGGAGAGTCTATGGCACTGTGGCCTATTTTTCTGGCCGTCTTTCTTGCCGAATTGGGAGATAAGACGCAGTTAGCGACCTTATTGTTTGCCTCAGATACGCAGGTCAGCAAAGTGGGCGTGTTCCTGGCCGCTTCCGGTGCGCTGGTTCTTTCCACGTTGATTGCCGTCCTAGTAGGCTCCCAATTGTCTCAGTATATTTCACCGCGTGCGTTGAAGATCATGGCCGGTGTCGGCTTTATCGTCATCGGCACATGGGTCCTCTGGAGCGCGAGGGTCTGAGCCGGTAATGACGGATAGATCTGATAGGGGAGGGCGTTCACTACACGGCCCGTTCCATTCGAGTCATTGCTTCTGGAGCTTGACGATTATGCCCTCGTCGGCGCGAAGCAGGATCGGACTCGCGATCGCCTTGCCCTCCCCATCGAGATAGGTAGAGAGGAGCAGGGTTCCCAGACCCTGCCATTCGAGCTTGCGTGGCTGATGTGTCGTGTTGAGCGCTATCAGAATGTCTTCGTCCGCCCATGCCCGTTTATGTATCAGGATGTCGTTGCGGCTCCGTATGGGTACATACTGACCCACGACGAGGGCCGGCTCCGCGCGCCGCAGACGCATGAGGCGTCGGTAGAGCCAAAGCAGCGAGCGTTCGTCGGTCTTGAGTTTCGCGACGTTGCGCTCGGCCCCATCGTCGCCCATCGGCAACCATGGTTCGCCGGTCGTGAAACCGCCCGCGCGACTGCCATCCCAACGCATCGGTGAGCGTTGCGGGTCGCGGTTGAGTCCATAACCACTAACCCGCTTCTCGAACAGATCCTGGACACGATTTGGTGGGATGGGTACCTGCTCCATCCCAAGCTCATCACCGGCAAAAAAGAACGGCGTTCCCCTGAGCGTCAACACGAGCATGGCGAGAATCCGTGCCTGAGCCTGTCCGATCTTGCTTGCCACACGCGGCTTGTCGTGGCCCCCGATCACCCAGTCCGGCCAGGCCTCGTTCGGGATGGCGTTGAGGTACGCGTCGATGTTGGCCTGCAGCGACAGCGCATCCCAAGGCGTATTGAGCAGCGCGAAATTGAGCGGCAGGTGAAAGCGAGGACGTGCTTCACCGTAGAAATGCCCGATGCGATCGGTCTTGCCCTGCACCTCAGCGGCCAGGACGCGATCATCGAATTCGTCCACGACCGTCCGGATTTCTTCAAGATAGGCCATCGATTCACGCCGGTCGTCGGTGAAGACCCGCTTGAGGTACTGCGGAGGCGGCGTGTCGGCGTTGAGGTCGGGGTTGGGCGGGTCATCCCGCAACAGAGCGTCTTCCACCAGCACCGCACTGGCATCGGTGCGGAAGCCGTCGACGCCCCGGCGCAGCCAGAAACGCATGACATCCGCCATAGCGCTCCGGACCTCGGAATTGCGCCAGTTGAGGTCGGGCTGCTCGATGAGAAACGAATGGTAGTAGTATTGTTCAGTCTTCTCGTTCCACTGCCAGGCGCTGCCGCCGAAACGGCTCAGCCAGTTGTTCGGCGGCCCACCGTCGGGACCGGCATCGGCCCATACATACCAGTCGCGTTTCAGATGTGAACGTGACGAGCCGCTCTCTAAAAACCACGGATGTCGGTCCGAGGTGTGGTTAGGCACAAAGTCGAGAATCAATCGCATGCCGCGCGTATGCAGGACGTCCAGGAGTCGGTCGAAATCCTCCATTGTTCCGAACAGCGGGTCAATCGCGCAGAAGTCCGCGATGTCGTAGCCGAACTCCAGCATCGGCGAGCGGTAGATCGGAGTGAGCCAGACGGCATCGACGCCCAACCATTCGAGATAGTCGATGCGATTGATCAGGCCCGGCAGGTCGCCCTTGCCGTCACCATTGGAGTCTTGGAACGACACGGGTGCGATCTCATAGATGACCGCCCGCTGCCACCATTTCAACGTGTCGGGGAGCGGGTCAGACGGTGCGGCTTGAGGATCAGTGCCGAATTGTCTATACAGGTCGCTGCTGTGTTGATTCATGAGCCGACTATGTCTCGATCCGGAGGTCTGTGGTGGCTTCAGGTGAAGAATCTGAAAAAGCCACCCCATGCCGAGGGTCCTATTCACGCGAAGCCACTTTAGAAGAAAATAAACAGCCACATGTGCCTGCTACAAGCTGCATGAAAGCCGGCAATTTTACAATCAGAGAGTCGGAAGCTGGAAAGCAGGAAAGCAAGGCGTGTGAGTGGAGAAGAGGAGAAAATGCAAAGCTCTAGAAACAGAAACGGCCGGATGGCGTGTGCCATCCGGCCGTTTGCTGACTGTGAAAGCTGAGCGCTTTCCAGCGATCGCTTAGTACATGTCGTGCATGTGACCGCCGCCGCCGCCCGGCATGCCGGCTGGTTCCTTCTTCTCTTCCGGCAATTCGGTGATCATGACCTCGGTGGTCAACATCAAGCCGGCGACGCTCGCCGCATTTTGCAGCGCGCTGCGGGACACCTTGGTCGGATCGATGATGCCGGCCTCGATCATGTCCACGTATTCTTCGTTGGCTGCGTTGAATCCGAAGGACGCCTTGGTCTCTTTGCGGACCTTGTCCACCACGACCGACCCTTCGACGCCGGCATTCTCGGCAATCTGGCGAATCGGCTCTTCGAGTGAACGGCGCACGATGTTCACGCCGACCTGCTGCTCGGGCGAAAGCTTCAGCCCGTCCAGCGCCTTCAGACAGCGCAGATAGGCCACGCCACCGCCCGGCACGATGCCTTCTTCCACTGCGGCTTTCGTCGCGTGTAAGGCGTCTTCGACACGCGCCTTCTTTTCCTTCATTTCCGTCTCGGTCGCGGCGCCGACATTGATGACCGCCACGCCGCCGACGATCTTAGCCAGCCGTTCCTGCAATTTCTCACGATCGTAATCCGATGTAGTCTCGTCGATCTGGGCCTTGATCTGCTTGACGCGGCCTTCGATCTTCTTTGGATCGCCGTAGCCTTCGACGATGGTCGTGTTGTCTTTGTCGATCGTGACGCGCTTGGCCCGTCCGAGATCGGTGAGCTTGGTATTCTCAAGCTTCAGGCCGAGTTCTTCGGACAACAGCTGTCCGCCGGTCAGGATCGCAATGTCCTCCAGCATGGCCTTCCGGCGATCGCCGAAGCCAGGAGCCTTCACGGCGGCGACGTTGAGCGTGCCGCGCAGCTTGTTGAC
>DATEPO010000414.1:0-10199 GCA_035273145.1 Nitrospiraceae bacterium | reverse complement strand
AGGTGTTCCATTTTGGTCCCGATAGAAAGGTCGTACGAGCGTACGCGCATTATGCGATATGGTAGGAGTAAGCAGGTTTCGCGTGGAAGGCGATCAGTTATCAGTGGCTGGATCGATGGCTATGTCGCGCTTCAGAAACATTAGTAAACCCGATGAGTCTATGTGGGATGGGTGATTGCAGATGCATGCTGACATGGCCCCGATTTGAGAGCCACCTTTGTGTCTTACCCGTGGTGCTCAGACGGAATTCGGAATTCCTTGACGTGGGCATTACCATTTAGTTTGGTAGTCTCGCTACGTTTGCGGTACACGAAACACGATGACGACGCCGACGATATCTCCCTTGTGGTCCAAGATGGGCGCGGCGCTATCGGCAATAGCATGCTCTGTCCCATCCCGGGCTATCAATACCGTATGGTTCGCTAGACCAATCACTCCTCCGGTGGAGATCACCTTGTAGAACGGACTCGTGACCGGGTTCCGGGTCTCTTGATTGACAATCACAAACACCTTATCGAGCGGTCTGCCTGTTGCCTCATCTTCCTTCCATCCCGTTAATGACTGAGCGATTGGATTGATAAATTTCACGTCTCCCGCGGCATCGGTCGCGATCACGGCATCTCCAATACTCTGCAATGTCGTCAGCAGCCACTGCTGACTTTGCCGCAGCGCATCTTCTGCAGCCTTTCGTTCGCTCAGGTCTCTGGTGACCTTGACATAGCCGCGCAGGACGCCTTGATGGTAAATGGGCGTGAGGACAACATTGGCCCAAAATTGCGGCCCTATTTTCCGAACACGCCAGCCTTCTTCCTCGTACCGGCCGTCAAGTTTCGCCCGTTCAAGCTCCCGTTGCGGCTTACCGGCTCGAATCGCGTCCTCCGTGAAGAACATGGAATAATGCCTGCCGAGTACTTCTGCTTCCGAGTATCCTTTTAGCCGTTGCGCGCCTGCATTCCAACTCATGATCCGGCCTTCAGGGTCGAGCATGTAGATGGCGTAGTCCACTACTGCTTCGACCATCAGCCGGAACTGATCCTCTGGAAAAGGTGGCTCACCCTCCTTCGTTATGCTTTTCTCGGATGTACGCGGTTGTTTTGCAGTCGTCTTTCGCTCCTTGGGATTCTGCCGTTGCGCCATGCGTACCCTCTCTCTGCTTCAGTCCCTGTCATAGAAGGATCGGCCGGTGTCTCGGAGAATTCTATACGATTCGCTTTTCGCTGACTATCCGTTCGATCAAGTATCCCCGAGCGTTCTCTTTCTTGCGATAATAGCTATGTTGTTTTGCTGAATTTCCCACTGGCTTTTGAACCGGCTTCTCCGCGGAGAACGGCGGCTTCCCCTCATCCCTTTTCATAAGAAGTTCTTGGCTCGGTCTCGCGCTCTATGCGATACTCGTTGCCCGTTATCCACATGACCCGCGAAGCGAACCTCACTGGGCATCTGAGCCCGAGCAATGAAGGCACTGCTTCGCCAGAATCGCTGAGCGGGTGTAGAAAGAGGGAATGGGAATGAAGGCGCATCGACATTTTCGAGCATTCCTGCTCATCCTGATGATGATTGGGGCAGGAGCTACCGTACGAGCCGCAGAGCCATCGTTCGATCAAACCGCGCGATACGTGCTGGAATTGGCCAAAGCGTTTCGCACAGCGTATGTTTTACAAGTCGTCGAGCATGCGCGGTCGAGCGGCATTCAACCGAATGAAAATTGGATTCAGGCAGCCCATCTCGTCCCGCTTCCCGCGCAATTCGTGAAAGGTGCGGCGGAGCAGGTGAGCGGATTTGAGCTTGGGCTGATCGGCCTCACTCCGCTGAACAACGCCAATCGCCCAAAAACCCAAGCCGAGACGGACGCGCTCCTCAAACTATCCGGCAATCGAGATCTCTCGGTGCTCACCTTCATCGATGGAGCCGAGTTCAAGGCGATCTCGTCGGATTTAGCGATCGTGCAGTCGTGCGTCGATTGTCATAATCACCACCCGCGGGCCACCCGTCAGAATTTTCAGCGATGGGATGTCATCGGGGGAATCGTTGTGCGGTTCAAGCGCGATAGCAGCCCCGAGGGAATGACGCTCGATCCAGGCCCGCCGAAACGTCCGGCTGGACCACTGGAGCGGTTTACCCCCAATCCCAATACGCCTCCACCCTGGGAGCGCTGAAGAACCCTATTGGTTCTTTTCAAGGCGCTCCTGCACGGCTTTTTGGCATGGAGGCGACAGTTTGCTCTCATTGTCCGCAATGCATTTTTTGATGCGTCCGCCGCCCGGCCGGACGCCTTGGCACAGTTTCTTGATTTCGGCCCGGCAATTTGGGGCGACCCCCGGATGCTCAGACGGATCGTCAGGAGTCGACACGGGGGGAGGATCGGCCGCATGAGCCGTCGATGGATCGGCGAGCGCCGAGGGCATGACCGAAGGCAGTCCGCTCTGACCGAGAACAAGAATAATCAGGAATTGCGCGAATACCGGAAACGTAACAAGACGAGCGGACCATACATTCATAGATTCCTCCTTTGGCCTCATTGTGGAAACGCAACCGGCGGCTCGACCGTCCAGCCCTCGCCGTTGAGCGAACGCAAATATTCGACGAGGACCGGCTTTTCCTGCGGTGCGAGCGACACCAGAATGGCAAGCAGAAGCCCCGCCCCTACGTAAGATCGCCATACGCTTCTCCTGATCCCTTCTTCTCAGGGCTGATCCTAGTTCACCGGTCAAACCGGTGCAACATGTTTGTCGCACCGGACGACTGAAGACGTTTTTTGAACAACGAAAGTAATGCGTGCATATGGTGCCCGTGATAATCTCCAATGCCGTTCCTTGGAAGTGGATCGGATGCATCAGTTCCATCACTCCACTCCGCCCCACTTCCTCGGAAAGGCGGCATACATGGGCAGTGGAATCGTCGCGTGAGAACGAGCCGGAGGCCCGCCACACAAGCTTTGCTCCATGACGCTGTTCTCGTCGTCTGTCTTATCGCCGCTTGGCCCTTGGCCATAGAGAGCGAAGCGGCTGAGCCTCGCGATGGCGCCACTCTGACAGAGGACAATGCGTTGCGCGAGGACCCTCACGTCGATCAGGCTATCCGACAGATTGACACCCGAGGGTGGCGCGGCCGCGTCCCGTTCATGCAACCGGACGGCACATTTCTATTAATCAATCGAAACAAATTTTATCTCGATGAGCTGCTTGGCGTCCCCTCATGGCTTCATCTCGGTCTCAGCATCGAGACCGCTACGAATCCTATGACAGGCCGTTCCGAATCCGGGACGACTGGGGCGAGGACACGTTTACCGTGCAGTTGAAGGTCGACCCCGATCGCGCGAACTTGGCCGGCGTCTCCAATTTTGATGTCGCGGCTTCCGCCGGCGCCGGCCTCAGCGGCTATCAAGTCACCACCCTGCGGGAGGGGCACCGGCAGATTCCCGTGGTCTTGCGGCTCAGGATGGATGAGCGCGCGCAGTTGGGCGACCTTCAGAATCTCTATGTCTTCTCGTCACAAAGCACCGCCAAGGTGCCGCTCGGGCAGGTCTCGACGCTGTCGTACCAAATGGAATCGCAAAAACTTCGGCGCCGTGAACATTTCAGAACGATTACCGCGGAGGCATATCCTCTGCCCGGCGTCTTATCGTCCGAAGCCATGCGGGCCCTGCGTCCGGCTTTGGCCGAATTTGAGAAGCGTTTGCCGCCGGGCTATGAGATGCACATCGGCGGAGAGGAAGAATCGCAGATTGATGGATTCAGAAATCTCGGCCTCGTCATGATGATTTCCATTGGCGCTATTTTTCTGGCGCTCGTCTTTCAATTCAAGAACGCGATCAAACCCTTCCTGGTCTTTGCCGCCATTCCGTACGGCATGGTCGGCGCGCTCGCGGCTCTATACGCGATGCACACGCCGTTCGGCTTCATGGCATTCATGGGGGTGGCGAGCCTGGTCGGGGTCATCGTCAGCCACATCATCGTGCTCTTCGAATTCATCGAAGAACGCCACGCGATGGGGGAACCGTTTCGAGAGGCGATGTTGGATTCCGGAATTCTCCGTCTGCGCCCGGTACTCATTACCGTGGGCGCGACCGTCATTGCCTTATTCCCCTTGGCCTATCGCGGCGGGCCCCTGTGGGAACCGATGTGTTACACCCAAATCGGCGGTCTCCTGCTGGCCACGATCATCACCAAGATCTTGGTTCCCGTGCTGTACGCCATCTTCGTGCTCGACCTAAAGATTCTGAAATGGGAAACCAAAAGCCGAACAGGCTCCGATACCGTCTCGTCTGATGGGAACAGTGCAGATGGCGGCGAAGCGCGGCACATCGCCGTCCTGCCCGCGGCTTCACCCTCGGGTTAGGCCTGAATCCGGTTTTGCAATATGCGACAAACTGGGCTACGCTGCAACGTGCTCCATGGAAATGGCTACACTATGGCGTCCTTTCTCCTGATGCCGATCAACGTACCTCGTCTCTCACGAACCACATCAACTTCTTCTTTACCGTAGCTTCGTAAGGAGGCATTCCATGGTCTCGTTGGCCCGCATCATGTTGATTGTCCTTCTGGCCCTGCTTGCCGGTTGCGCAGCGACCAAGCAAGCGCGAACGATGGAAAAGTCAGGCTTTCTGGGCGATGTGTATCCGCTCATGCATAAGGGAGGAGAGGGGGAAGCGTTACTGATCTATAAAAATCCCCGTGTGGCGGAGATTCCAAGGGGCACGTACAGAAAAATGCTTCTGGACCCAGTCACCGTCTGGGGGCCGGCCGCTGCGGAACAGAATGTGTCCCGACAGAAGGACCTGCACGAAGTTGCGGATTTGCTGTACGCGCTGACTTATGACAATCTTTCGAAAGACTATGAAATGGTCTCGGCACCCGGGCCCAATACCCTGCGTATTCAGGCGGCAATGACCCGGGCGGATCAGTCGTATGTCGTGTTACGCGCCGTTTCGACGATCCCCGCTCCGATGAACGTGCTCGCCCTCGGGACCCTGCTCAAAGATCTCGGGACCGGTAAGCCCCTCTTTGTCGGCGAGGCCAGCATTGAAATGAAGATTTCCGATTCGGAAACAGGAGAAATTCTCGCCGCCTCAGCCGACCGGCGAGTCGGCAAGCGACACCTCGATTCAAAATCGTTCGATTCATGGGATGACGTTCATAAGACCTTGGCGTTCTGGGCCGAGCAGCTTCGATTCAGGCTATGCAAGGAGCGCGGGGAATCCACCTGCATGGCCCCAAAAGCCTGAGGCGCATCCCCGAGCGAGTGACTTCTGGTCCTACTACACCCCACTCAACCGTTCGCGCCTGTACAGAAGACGAGTACCGGAGGATTATTGGAGGCGTGTCCTGATCTTAAGCCCTGAAAGCCGCTCGATGAGGCTATTTCAATGAAGGCGATACGGTTGCAGCGGGTTGGTGGCTCAACAATGGGCTCGTGATCCTCGCGAAAGCGCCGCTTCGACTTGAAAAACTCGATGGCCTCACACTCAGCGGAACCGGAGTTGTTACGATCAAGTGGGATGATAGCTCGGCGAGTTGCGGAGTATCGAGAACTCAAGCGCCTGGGGTTACAGGACACGGCAGAGTTGGCGCCTAAGATGCCGATGTTAAACTCATAGATCCAGCGCTGAATCCTCTGGCCGGTCGAGGTCCTCGATAAGCTGCTCCTGAAAGGGCAAGGCTGCCCGCCGTCAAACACTGTGCGAGGCGTGTTGCCTTTACAAGGCATGCTTAGCGGACATCGGTTGATTTTCTGCCTGTCCGGGGCGCAGATTAGGTCGATTTAGAAACGATGCGCTTTAGGAACCCTTCACGGGCCTCTTGTTGCTTCACAATAAGGCGCTGTCGAGCCACGTGGAGGCGTGCCTCAGCCATGTCGGCATGTTGACAGAGTTGGTCCAATGAGCTTTCCAGGCTAGAGAGGCTGTTCCTGTAGAGTTCACGCGATGCTCGGATGGTTCCTTCAATGCCCTTATTCATCGTAGGTCGTTGATGAGGGTCAGCGATAACCCGCTTCAAATGATCCACGCGCTTGCTGAGACGTTCCGTTATTAATCGGCGTGTCCGTACCTCTCGCGCCAACTCATAGGTGTTTAAGGCCAGCGTCAGCACCGTCAGAAAGGCTTCACGGTTAAACGGCTTCTGAAGTACGTCGTGCGCCCCCATGTTGATCGCCTCCGACGCCAGGCTCGAATCGATGTGCCCGCTAAACAGAATCACCGGCACATTGGGACGAATCACCTTCGCCTTCCGTAAAAGGGAAAAGCCGTCCAGCTCGTTCATGTTGAGATCAGTCACGACCGTCGCCACTTCCTTCTTTTCAAGATGAGCCAATGCCTGGTGAGGGGACTCAAAAGCCTGGACACGAACCTCCGGCATATGTAACTGCATCAGACCGTTCACGGCTGTGAGGAGGGCCGAATCGTCGTCTACAACTACCACTGTTGGACGTGGCATGAGTCTTCCTCAAGGTAATAACAGCCTACGGTTGCTGCTAACGTTTACTGCTGCTTTTGGGTAGGGGGTGAGTTGCAGTGTGGTAAGGACGAGAATTACGTCCGCTTCCCACGTACACAAAGGGAATATGTTAACGTTCAAAGATGAAGAGGAGATTAGATGAAGATTAGAAACGGTTCGTGCGGCGAGACGCAGAAGCCTACCTTCTGAACTTCTAGTCGTTCTAGTGTTGTGCGCGTTCTTATAATGAGTGTCGGCGGCCGATCTTTGAAGCGGCGAAACTGAGACGAAGAATTGGTGTGCTGAAGCTGCATCGAACCGCAAGCTATCCTCACCCGCTACGTCCAACCTCCCCGTGAATCTGTCTGGCGCTGTCCGACAAACTTGGCAAAAATATCGGGTGCGTGTACGTATCATCCTTTCTCCTCGTTTAGAACGAGAAAGAGAGAAGCACACACTCGCTGAAATCTCTAAAACCAGCTACGTTTGCCATGATTGCTTAACTATAATTAACCGGAAAGCTATGGTGCATCAGCTTTGCAGCTTCTTCCGGCGGTTCGAATCCAGCAGTATTCTCGGCTGGCACGCGCGAATCTGAGCAACCGATCCACAGAACTGTCAGCTTCTGCCCGCTGACTGTACTTTGGAATAATCTTCGCAGGTCCAGCTCTTCTTGTACCTACGCGTTCGCCAGCACGAGTTTGACGTAGCTATCCATTATGCGGAACGCTGCGGTCCGAGGATTTTCCCTGGGAAATGTTTTAGCTCTACGGTGATGCCTTGATGGCTCGCCAGCTTCTGAAAATCCTCCACGACTTCAACAATGTCCCGATCGATGTAGAGCGCCTTCGTTCCATCGATCAGCACCTCCGTTCCCCTTTCGATGGCTCGCAGTTTCGTCCTGAGTTCGTTCTTGTTGATGAACGTCGCATCTTTATTGAAACGAATGAGGTATGCGTTCCCCTTGCTGACCACCGTGACGGCTTCATGATGGTTGCTCCGAAGTACGAAAAACAGTCCGCACACCAGGCCGATCAGGACGCCCTTCAGGAGGTCCGTAAACACGATGGCCAGGACCGTCACGAGAAATGGGATGAACTGGTTCATGCCCAGCCGGTACACGGACTGATAGAGGCCCGGTTTGGTCAGTTTGTACCCGACCATCATCAAGATGGCTGCCAGCGAGGCGAGGGGCGTACGATTCAGCAGATGGGGGATCAGCAATGCGCTAAGCAGCAACAGGAGACCGTGCACAAATGCAGCCACCCAGGTCCGACCACCGGCGTGCACGTTGGCGGAGGTGCGGAGCACGACGGACGTCACAGGTAAGCCGCCGAGCATCCCCGATACCATGTTCCCCACGCCTTGCGCCCAGAGCTCCCGACTAGGAGACGAGATCCGCCTGTATGGATCGATCCGATCGGCTGCCTCAAGCGACAGTAAGGTTTCTAGGCTTGCGACAACGGCTAGCGTCAGAGCGATAGCCCAGAGGCTCGGGGCGAAAAAAGTGGAAAAATCGGGGAACGTGAATTGATTGGCAAGATCCTGCCACGATTGCGGCACTGGCAACTCCACAAGGTGCCGTGGGTCGCTGATATACAATCCCGGAGCCAAGATTTTAAAGACTTGATTCACGATGACTCCCATCGCCACGACCACTAAGGCGCCGGGCACGACCGTGAAAAAGCGAGATCCTGTCGCCACGGCTTTTTCCCAACCCATGAGGATCACTAGACTGAGGACTGAGATCACGAGCGGACCGCCAACAACATGAGCGGCGGCGACAAGGATATCCGATAGCGTATTCCTATTGTCGGCTTCCAGGAAGCTCAGGTCGCCTATCCAGTCGAGATCCTGACCGAGTGCGTGCGGAATCTGTTTGAGCAGAATCACCAACCCGATACCGGCAAGCATTCCCTTGATAACGCAGTTCGGCACATAATCGCCGATGGCCCCGGCCCGTACGATTCCCAACACGATCTGAATTGCCCCGCAGATGACGACCGCGGCCAAGAACGTTTCATAGGATCCCAGTGTTTGGATCGCTGCCGCCACAATGACGGCGAGTCCCGCCGCCGGACCACTGACGCTGACTTGCGAATCCGACAACATTGCAATCACGCAGCCGCCCACGATTCCAGCCAAGATGCCGGCGAACAATGGTGCGCCGGAGGCATGGGCTATCCCGAGACAGAGCGGTAAGGCAATAAGGAACACGACCAGACCCGCGGGTCCGTCGTGCTTCAGGAAGCCATTGAGGTTCGATACTAGAGACTTCATCGCAGAGTAGTGCCGCTAAAATAAGTAAAAAGTAACATCTACTCATCCCAAAAGAGGAGAGGATCTACCTGTTTCTCAGGAGTTTCCCATCTTTGATGGCACGTGAGAGGGAGACCTCCCAGGGGTAGCTCGAATCGTAAGGCGAGGGGGGCGGCCATGACGATGATTCGTATCTTCTATCAAAGTCTTTTGACGGCGATGTTTACGATAGTGGCAGGACTGCCCATTTTACGCCAAGATGTGCGCCGTGCTATGGCCGGGGCTCAACGCAATGACGACTACGATGAGGCCGCAGAGCAGAAGGAGTGAGGTCATAATACCATGATCGCAGGTATCCCGCCGGCGTCGAAACGTCATCGCGGCCAAACGGGGGGCTGTCTTTTTTCTGGCTGCTAATTTCCGCACGCTTGGATGCTATGCGCCTCCCTGCCGGGTCATTGCCGGGTTTAGCAAGCCAATAAGATGGAAGCTATCGGTCGGTTTGCCGGCGGCACATCGCGTATGATTTCAATAATCTCCTGACCATCATTATGGGTACAGCCGGCTCATGCTAAGCCGACTGCGCGAAGAGGACCTGTTGCGAACGGTGTGGTTGAAACTCGGGAGGCCGCAGCTCGGGCGTCCTTTCTCACACAACAGTCGCTGGCATTCAGTCGCCGTCAGGCCATGGTGCCAAGGCTTCTTAATCTGAATACCATCGTGGGATCTGCCGATAGCATGCTGCAATGGCTCATCGGCGAACTATTTATTTGGTCTCTTTCTTCAAAAGCCTTTACGTGGAAATATTAGCCCGAGAAGTGAGGATACTCTGATATGAAAATCATCTAAGTTATTGAAAATTAGCCTTTTCCATTCCTTGTACTCAATGGGAATGAAGCCGCCGCACTTCGACGAACCTGCCATCCGGTGCTACACTACAAGCACGATTCTCAAGGAGCAGCATTACTGTGAAGCCCGATAAGACTGCGGATTTGCTTCAAGAAGTCCGTCGACAGATGGGCGACGGGAAATTTAGCCGAGCGTTTGCCACTCTGAAAGATTTGCTGGCCATGAATCCGTCCCATCAGGAAGGGCGGCGCCTTCTTGCCACCCTCCTTCTCAAATTCGGCAACCTTGCCACTGCGAAAAATGCGTTCGAGACGCTTGTCAAGGAAGCGGCGCAGCGCTGTGATTATACCGAAGCAGAATCATTGCTTCACGAATATTTAATGGTCGGGCCGCGCTGTGTCTCTTTTATAGAAATGCTGGGCGCGATGTATGAAGCAAAGGGCGATCCGCTCGCGGCCGTCTTTGAATATGAAAAAGCTATCGAACTTCTGTTGGAAGACCCCGATCCCGAGAGACCGACCTACGCGGAGGATCTCTTTCAGAAAATCAAGCAATTGGCTCCCTCTAGTTTTGTGGCCAACCGAGTTGCCGCGAGACTACAGCCACAGAGCACGGCACAGGCGCCCGCGTCTGCCCTTCCTGAAGCGCCGGCCGAAT
>DATEPO010000413.1:0-22374 GCA_035273145.1 Nitrospiraceae bacterium | reverse complement strand
C
This sequence comes from Nitrospiraceae bacterium, assembly GCA_035273145.1. Taxonomy (GTDB): domain Bacteria; phylum Nitrospirota; class Nitrospiria; order Nitrospirales; family Nitrospiraceae; genus JAICXS01. The sequence goes on along the minus strand of DATEPO010000413.1, from coordinate 22,373 downwards.
GGCACAGGCCGGCCACAATGATGCTTTTCCCGACATCGGAGCCGGTCCCTAACACTGCAAGGGATTTGGCGCGTGGTTTACTTTTTGCCATCAGAACTCTTTGCCGATGCGCCGTTAGAATGGCCGCGTGAGCGCTCTCGTATCGCAGATTGCAAGACCCACTGACGATAACGAAGAAGTCCTCCGAGGACACCGCGAGTCACCACTCGCCCGACCAGTTCCCCCATTTCGGTATGGGTCCCGCTATAGCGAACCGCCGGTCCCTCTCCATTGACGATGACGATGGCATCTGTCCCGGTGCCGGTCGCACCCTGGCCGCCGTTCCAGGTCGGAACGGATTCGGCCAGCAAGGTGGCGGCCTTGCTTTCGGTCGCAACTTGCACCGCTCCGACCATGGCGGGAGTCGCCAAACGAGCATTCGTGATCAGAATGATATTGATCGTTCCCGGAGTGGAAGCCTCAGCATCACGTTCGGCCATACCGTTCGACTCCCCGGCTCTGACCGCATTTGACACGCCGACGGTAAAAAATCCCTCGACCCAAACTCCCGCCGACTCCTCCCGTAGGGTGATGAGGTGTTTCAACGACACGGCGGTCATCAAGGCTACGCACGGACTGCCTATTCCCAGTTGGGCGGCCAACCGCCCCAAATATCGGCCCGGATCACCCCACGCCTGTTTCGAGATGGGACGTGAAATAGCCACGGGCTGCACGAAGTCACTGGGTACTTGATGATTCAAAATGTACTGCGCACGTACAAGCCCCCCGCCGCGAGGCGCCGAGGAAAGAATCGTCATCGGCTTCCCCAAGTCGATCATCAACGTCTGGTGGCGAACCGTAAATGTGGTAACCAGGGAAACCGGACGCCGGCGCTTCACTCTTGGCCTCTCAGCAGCCGACGAAGCGCGGTGATCAGACGGCGATTCTGCCCACGTGTCCTCACGGCAACGCGAATCGTGCGAGCGGTGAGTCCCGGTGTCGCCGAACAGTCCCGCACCAAAATGCCTTCCGCATAAAGCCGTTCCGCAACCTCCACGGCGGTATGCGACGGGGGCAGCTCCACCAGCAAGAAGTTGGCGAGAGATGGAAACACCACGACATCGTGTAATGCTCGGAGCGCCGCGAAGAGGCGAGCCCGTTCGAGCGCCATGAACCGGCGACTTTTTCCGGCATACGCAATATCGTTCATCGACGACAAGGCCGCCACTTGAGCAAGCGTGTTCACCGACCACGGAGGCTGCCATGCGCGCAGCCGCGCCACCGTCTTTTCATCACTGACCGCGTAACCGATGCGGAGCCCCGGCAGCGCGTAAAACTTCGTAAAGCTGCGCAGAATCACGACACGGGAATAGCGATTGAGCTGTGGCAAGACCGAACGCTCTTCGCAATAGTCTACAAACGTCTCATCGATAATTGTCCAACCTCCGCAGCACGAAATTGCCTCCACCAACTCGCTGAGATCTTCAGGACCGACGCCTTGCCCGGTCGGACTGTTGGGATTGCACACGAAGACCGCTTCAATCTTCGTTCTCTTGTTGCGAATCGTCCTGATGGCGTCCTGAATGGGCACTCGATATTGTTCGGCTCGTTTAGCATTGACCGATACAGTCTGGCCGCCTTCCAATAACATGGCCCGTGCATATTCTGAAAAGGTCGGCCCGACTATGAGGGCACTGCGAAGCGACAGGGCTCGGGGAAGGAGCTGAATGACCTCGCTCGATCCGTTTCCCATCAGAACCTGTCCTGGAATGAGACCGTGCCTGTCTGCGAGCGCCTTCCGAAGAGCGATGCAGTCAGGCTCAGGATAATGGGAGGCCAGGCGAAGCGCGGAGGTCATCGCGCGAACCGCTCGTGGTGAAGGCCCCAAGGGATTGATACTGGCGCTGAAATCGATGACCCGAGTGAGCGAGCGGCCGGTTACGCGAGCCGCCTCGTAGATGTTGCCGCCATGATACGTAGTCATGATCGTAAAACCAGCGCCGCAACGGCGAGGACCGCGGCCATCAAAGACGCAATACCCATCAGGTGGAGTGCCGTTGTCACGTGCTCCGGCACGAGAGGCATCAGAGCGTCACCAAGGCGCGGCCGTTTCGTGGCAACGCCACCGTAGACATTTGTCCCGCCTAATTGAACGCCCAATGCCCCGGCCATCGCTGCTTCCGGCCGCCCACTATTAGGACTCGGGTGTTTCGGTCCATCCCGACAAACTATACGCCACGCAGATCGCATCGTTCGAGTCCAAATTGCGGCAGCGAGAATCAACAACATCGCAGTCAGCCGCGCTGGCACCCAATTCGCCACATCGTCGAACCGTGCTGAGGCCCATCCAAAATATCGATAGTGGGCATCGCGATGGCCGATCATGGAATCCAGCGTATTGATCGCCTTATAGGCCAATGCCAATGGAGGACCGCCTAGGGCCAGATAGAAAAGAGGAGCGATCACTCCATCCGCAGCGCTCTCGGCAATTGTTTCGATAGTCGCGCGCACGATCTCGGCATTCGACAGACCGTCCGTATCGCGCCCGACAATCTGGGATACCGCCTCACGCGCTTGATCCAATGAGCCAACCCCTAACGCGTTGACTACCAATCGGGCATGGTCAAACAGATCTCGCGCCGCGAGAGTGGTCCATGCGAGGAGGACCGTCAGCACAGTAGTGAGTCCCGCATCGACCCGGCCGGCGAGGGCAATAACCAGCCACGCGATGGCATAGGTCAGCGCAGGCAATCCAAGGGCCAACACGATCCCTGCCGTTCGTAAGCCCGCCCTCGTACGAATCACCATTCGGATCCGGCTCTCATACCATCCAATCACCGAGCCCATGAGACGCACCGGATGAGGGAACCAGCGAGGGTCGCCGATGGCCGCGTCCAGCACACAGGCTATGATGAGTTCTCCCGAGCTCATCGTAGGTTGAACACATGTGGACCTAAACCGGCTATAGCCGGGGCCATCAGCAAGAAGACGATTTCGGCGGCTTCGTTCGTCGCTCCAAGCGTATCGCCGGTAATGCCGCCCAAGAGTTTGTGGGCCAGAATCGTGAGGCCGCGGGTGACCACCACAATGACTATGCATCCGACAAGCGCGCCGATAAGCCCGACACTCAGCGCGAAGGCGATCACCAAGACAACAGTGGCACCAATAACATCACGTCCCGAGAGCTGCTGGAGAAACGGCTGAGCAAGCCCTCCCTCTCGACGGGCATAGTGCGAGCCGATCCCTCCCACGACCATCGCCCAACGGCCGACTGCCGGCATACAGAGCAACACGGCAAAGCGACTGGATTGCGGCAAGGCGATCAATGCGGCATAGCGCAACGCCAACGCCAGCATTAACCCCGTTGCCCCCAGCGCGCCGATATGTGCGTCGCGCATAATCTTCAGACGATCGGCAGACGTTCGTCCCCCGGCCAGTCCGTCAACCGAATCAGCCAGTCCATCGAGATGCAGCCCACCCGTCAGTAGCACCAGAATGACGATCATCAGAACATTGACGATACTGGGGGAAAAGATCGTGGCCAAGAGGAGATCACTGACTGCAAGCAATGTCCCGAGGATCAATCCCACAAGGGGAAACCATCCCATGGACCGGGCCAGGTCGGAGGGTGTGGGATCATGATGAGCGGACGCCAGGGGAATCACCGTAAGGAAATGCCACGCCATGACAAAGTGACGGAACACGGCTACCTCGAACGTTCAGAGACACCGGCTTCGTCAAATGTGGCCATTTCCGTCAGGATTTTGAGTCCGGCTTGGATCAATCCAATGGCAAGGCATGCGCCCGTCCCTTCTCCCAACCGAAGATCTAAATCAAACAATGGATTCAGCTTGAGCCGATCGAGCACGGCCTGATGGCCGCGCTCGACGGAGCGGTGCGAGGCGATGAGATAGTCGACACATCGAGGCTGCAAACCGGCCGCAATCAAGGCTGCGGCGCCCGCAATGAATCCATCCAACACGACCGGAATGCGATGGGCAGCGGCGCCCAAGATCAATCCGGCTAATCCCGCGATTTCAAATCCTCCAACCTTATGGAGAACGTCAATCGGATCTTGCGCATTTGGGCTATGCAAGGCGAGCGCCTTTTCGATGACCATCACTTTCCGACGAAACGACGCGTCGTCGATCCCCGTCCCCCTCCCCGTCACCTGCTCCACGGACACGCCGGTCATGACCGACGCAATGGCAGCACTCGGCGTGGTATTGCCGATCCCCATCTCGCCCGTTCCGATAAGAGAACATCCATCCAGCGCGGCGCGCGTCGCCAAATCAACCCCGACAGCCAACGCCTCCTCGGCTTGCGCGCGACTCATCGCCGGCTGAATCAGCATGTTGTGTGTGCCCGGAGCAATTTTTCGAAGAATGAGACCAGGGAGATTCTCGAATTTAGCCGCCACACCGATATCGACCACACGCACCTCCGCGCCGACATGCCGAGCCAGCACATTCACTGCGGCGCCGCCTCGGACGAAGTTCAGCACCATCTGCGCCGTCACTGCGCTGGGATACGCGCTGACTCCTTCCGCCGCCACGCCATGATCAGCCGCAAACGTAAAAATGATCGCACTGGGCACTTTAGGGTGCTCCTCGCCGGTCATGGCTACGAATCGAGCAGCCAATTCCTCCAGACGTCCTAAACTTGCCACCGGCTTCGTGAGCCGGTTCAAGCGTTCCTGCGCACGTTGCAGGCACGCCATGTCGAGGGCAGGGATCTGATGGATTGCTTCCTTGAGAGTCATCGCTTGTCTCTCGCTTTCTATTTCACTTGAACCGAGCAGCCGCCGACGACGAAATACACTTCATCAGCAGCCCGTGCTAATCGTTGATTGACGTGGCCGGCCAGATCTCGAAATCGACGAGTCTCAGGATCGAACGGCACGACACCCAAGCCCAACTCATTCGCGACGACAATCACACGGCTCCGCATACGATGGATGGTGTCGAGAAGTTCATCCACACGACCGGGAATATCGGTATCGGGCACGCCGCTTCCCAGAAGATTGCTGAGCCAGAGGGTCATGCAATCGAGCACAATGACTCGATAGCGGCCTCGATGTCCTTCAAACCAGGCGGCCAACTCCATCGGCACCTCGGCTGTTTCCCAACCGGCTCCTCGCTCCGCCTGATGACGACGAATCCGTTCAGCCATCTCCTTGTCGAGCGACTGACCGGTCGCGACGAACATTCGTGGGCGACTTCGTCCGGCCAGTTCCAAGGCCTTCGCGCTTTTGCCCGAAGCCCCGCCACCGATCACCAGAGTCAAATGCCGTGCACGACGGGATTTATGCCCGGCTGGTAATGCGCTGCCCCGCCTCATGTCTCGCTTCACGCCTGGCGTCGCGATCGGCTCTCGCCTCACCGTTACTCCGTTCGATTTCCCCAGCGATTATGGTGAATGAGGCGATCGACCGGAAGCCGCTCTCGCCATCCCTCGCGCTCAAGATCCGGCTGCTTCTCAAATTGCGCGACATAGCCCACACAGAGATAGGCGACAACTTTAATCGGTTTCGGGATACCGAGGACCGTCTTGAGCGCAGCATGGTCGAGAATACTGACCCACCCCACTCCCACACCTTCGGCCCGAGCAGCCAGCCACAAATTCTGTATGGCGCAGCAGGTACTATACAGATCGGTGTCCCGCACCGTCGAACGGCCTAACACATGGCGGCCGCCACGTTGTCGATTGCACGTGATGCACAGGTTCACCGGCGCTTCCTCTATGCCTTCGAGCTTTAGGCGCTTATAGAGACCGGCGCGCTTGGGCTCATAGTCACCCGCAGCGGCGGCATTCGTTTCGAGAAAGAGGCCCTTGACCGCGCGCTTGGTATCTGCGTCGCGGATCACGACGAAATCCCACGGCTGCATGAATCCGACAGAACCGGCATGGTGCGCGGCTGTCAACAGCCGAACGAGCGTCTCATCCGCAAGCGGCCGTGGAAGAAAATTGGCCCGCACATCGCGCCGCTCGAAGATGGCCCGATAGACGGCCGCGCGTTCTGCGTCAGAGAAATACTCGAGCTTGTCGTCTATTGTGTTTGTCATGTATCGCCCCTGTTCAACTTAGTTTCGAGATCGCGTCGATTCTTCATCGGGAGCAAGGGCTTTAGAAGGGAAAGGCTCACCGTGGAATCTTGTAACCGTGACCGAACAGGCCAGTCAGAATTCGACACCCTTTTGCGCTTTAATTCCTTTTCTAAAGGGATGCTTGACCTGGCCCATTTCGGTGACCAGGTCCGCTTCATCGATGAGTTCCGGCTTGGCTCCCCGACCGGTGATGACGACATGTTGGGCCGGCGGTCTGGCGCGCAGAACCGGCAACACATCTGAGATAGGCACATAGTCGTGCTGCAGCGCGATGTTGAATTCATCGAGAATCACCATGGCATACGTCGGGTCGCGCAAGAACTCAGCGGTCGTCGTCCACGCCTTGAGGGCAAATTCCGTGTCGCGCGCTCGATCTTGCGTCTCCCAGGTATAACCTTCCCCCATACGTAGGAATGTGACTTGGTCGCCGAAGCTCTTGAGGACCCGTTCCTCTGCCGTATCGATCGCTCCCTTGATGAACTGAATGATTGCGATTTTCATTCCATGCCCGAGGCACCGCAACGCCATTCCCAATGCGGCCGTGGTCTTTCCCTTGCCGGCACCGGTATAGACGATCAGCAATCCCTTTTCCTCTTGCGCCTCGGCAATCCGGCGATCCACGGAAGCTTTGAGTCGCTGCATCCGTGCCTTATGATCAGTCGGCTGTATCATGCTGTTTCTCCTAGACGGGCGGAAGGCGCCCCATGGTCTTTCTAGCGGTCGCGACGAGCGTCTCGGCCATCCGAGGTTGACTTGCGAAATGTAGATGGGTGTAAAGCGCGAGTGTATTGCCGGAGATCAGACCGTCCTGTCCTTTCCGGTCACCTTGTCCGTTCGTCACCTGACACGCATAGTCCAGCGCTCCCGTGGCCGTCAGGCTGGAGTAATGAAACTCATGCCCTCTGGCTTTCAGGCCACCCTCTCCCAACAAACACGGCCGTGTCAGCTCCACCTCGCGATACCCGATGGTAAAGCCGGATGGTCGCATGACAGCGTTGGTGGGAAAGACGCCGACCATCTCATGCGATCGGCCTTCACCATCCAGAATCGACTGCGTCAAATACATCAGACCCCCGCATTCGGCATAGATCGCGCCTCCACGAGCCGCAAAGGCGCCGATCGCTCTTCGCATGGCCACATTGTCGGCCAACTCGCGCGCATGGATCTCCGGGTAGCCGCCGCCTAGATAGAGAAGATCGACGTTCGGCAATGCTCGATCACGGAGTGGAGAAAAATAGATCAGCTCGGCTCCTGCCGCCTTCAATAATTCCAAGTTTTCGGCATAGTAAAAACAAAAGGCACGATCATACGCCACACCGACACGGATCTCGCCTGCCTCAGCGGCCGGCTTGGAGCTGAAATCATGCTTGCTTGTGGGTGCACATTCCATTTCCTTCGCCGTGCGCGCAAGAGCTTCGACGCGGTCCAAGTCGACGGTCTCGCCCGCGGACCGGGCGAGATTCTCATAGATCACACTCGAGCCCTGTTCGATTGCCGTCATAATGCCCAAATGGCGATCCGGGATGGAGACGGCCGCGTCCGGCTTAAGATAACCCAGGACTGGAATATCGGTCGTTGATTCTATCGCCTCCTTGAGCAGCCGATAATGCCCGTCCCCGCTGATACGATTGAAGAGAACGCCGGCGACACACAGATTCGGATCGAAGCGAGCGTACCCCATCACCATGGCGGCGGCGGACCGAGCCATCGCACTGCCGTCAATGATCAGCAACACGGGAGCCTGTAGCTGTTTGGCCAGCTCTGCGGTGCTCCCGATCTCATTCGTCGGCGAGCTTCCATCGAAGAGACCCATCATGCCTTCCACGATGGAAAGGTCCGCATCCATTGCCGCCCGGCAGAAGATCTGCCGGTTCAGATTACGGCCCAACATCCATCCGTCTAGGTTCCGTGATGGTCGGCCTGAGATCAGGGTGTGATGGCCGGGATCGATGAAGTCGGGGCCCACCTTGAACGCTTGTACACGGCGGCCGCGCCGCTGTAGCGCGGCGAGCAGCGCCAAGGTGAACGTCGTTTTGCCCGCTCCACTATGCGTACCGGCGATGACCAATCGAGGATAATGCATGGTTGCTACAAGGTCACTCTGACACCGCCGTAGACCGACCGGATCGGCGTGCCGAAGAATAGGATTTCTTCGTATCGTTCATTGAAGAGATTGTCGACGCGGCCGTAGACTTGAAACTGTTTAGTCACATCGTAAGTGACCTGCGCATTCACGACGCCAAAGGCACTCATCTTCTGGGTATTTTCCGCATCGTTGAACCGTGATCCCACATACCGATACTCGACGTTCAATAAGAGCCGTTCGATCGGCTGGTACCCGGCAACGAGGCTGGCTTGATGCACGGGCCACCGAGGCAGCCGATTGCCGTTTGAGAGGTCTTTCGTCTGCGTGTTGGTGTACTGGCCTCTCACGTTAAAATTTTTGAACAGCGCGAGCTGAAAACCCGCCTCCCATCCTTGGCTCCTTGATGTCTGAATATTTTGAGGACAGAATCCCAATGTGGCTGGTGGGCAGGTGGACGAGGAGACGTTGACAATCTGATCGGTGAAGTGATTCCAGAAATAGCCGACATTAAGGTGAAGACGATTCTGAAATAGACTCTGCTCGACAGCCGCATCCGCGCTTTTGCTTTTTTCCGGCTTCAGATCGGGATTTCCGAAGTTCTGGAAAAATAGTTCGTTGAGAGAGGGCGCTCGAAATCCCGTCGCATAGCTGCCTCGAAACTTGGTGCCGGTTTCTGGAATGAGATAGCCGGCCGTCCCCCGATAGGTTGTCGCATCCCCGAACACGTTGTAACTGTCCTGCCGGACACCGGCCGTGAACAACAGGCGATCAACAATATTGACCTGCGCCTCTGCAAATCCGGCGTTAGAGCTGAGAATTCGCTTGGGTTGCTCCACTCCGAAGGAAGTCCCGGCATTGCCCTGTCCGTCACGAAATTGATAACCGCCTGTCAGCAGCAGGGGCTTGGCAACCTGAATATTGTGTTGCCATTCGAGCCGATGATTCAGAATCGAGATGTCCGATGGACTTGGAAATGGTGAATCGACGAGCCCGGTCATGAGATTCCGTTCGAGCGTGCCGCTTGAGAATAGGATCCGTTGATCGGTTTGAGCCAGTGTCAGCTTCTGCGACCACCAGGACGTGATCGGCTGTTCGTATCTCCCACTGAGCGTCAGGTTTCGGCTCGTCTGCTTAGACCCCAATACATCGAACGCACTGTTGCCGAATGCACTATCCAGATTGACGTCTGAGTTCCACCAGCGCAGGCTGAATTCCAGCCGGCCGTCTTTCGGCAGGGTCACGCCGAGCTTTGAAGAAGCCTGCCAGTTATGAAATCCATCTCGCTCGATCGCCCCCCGTCGATAATCCACTGCGGAAAAATTGCTCGTATCCCATCGCGAGAACGATACCGAGAAGTCGAGCGGTCCCTTGGCTCCCAACGCCTGTGCCCCCTCTCGAATCGTCGCAAACGACCCATACTCGACGAAGGCGCCGACCGTGGGCTTTCCTGTGCCCCGCTTCGTAATGATGTTGATCACGCCGCCGATCGCGTCGGACCCCCACAGCATGCTCTGGGCTCCGCGAAGGATTTCAATACGCTCAATGTTCTCCGCCGTCAGATTGGCAAAATCGAAGGCACTGTCGGTCGGGCTATTCATGATCGTGCCGTCAAGCACGACCATCGTTTGCGCGCTGCTCGCCCCGCGCATCCGCACACTGGCTTGAGTTCCTGGGCCGCCATTCGAAAAGGCCACGACGCCTTGCGCAAGACGTAGCGCATCGACGACCGTTTTGATTTTTCGGCGCTGCATCTCCTCCCCGGTAATTACCTCGACCGCGCTCGTCACCTGACTGGCCGGTTGAGGCGTCTTCGTGGCGCTGACAATGACGTCCTGAACCTCGATCGGCTCTTCTGCGGGCTCTTTTACCGACTCTTCCGCTCTTGCGAGCACCGCGCAACTTAGGCTCAGACAGTACACACCAATACCCACCACTCTGAATGACAACCACTGCATGACGACCACCTCCCTTATGCTCGAAGGGTTCAGCGGAATGGTCGGCAGATGGGTCTCCTGACTCGCGGATCGTCGTTCGCCTGCGCCTTCCCATCTTGATCAAGACAGTGGCAACATGCAGGTCTACTTCCCGCTTACAGTGGCGGCACCGTGATGGCTTCTCACCATCTTCCCCGTCTCTGCCGATCTATCCTCAATACTCCCTCACTCACCTTCCGAATCAATGCGGTACCCTGACGTTCGCCGAGAGGATCGGGTACAGACCCTACCCGGCACTGGCGTTACGGCGCGGGACGCGACTCATGAATGCCGGTTCTCTGCCGACCCGGCAACGTGACGCGCGGCAATCCCGATCCCGGATGGCGATCCACCAGGACGTCACAGTGGTAGACCGCGCGCAGCGCGTCGGGCGTGATCACGTCATCCGGTGTCCCGATTCGGTACAAAGCACCGTTCTCCATGAGCATGATGCGATCGCAATATTGGCTGGCCATGTTCAGATCATGGGACACGAGCACGACCGCCAGACCGCGTTCATCATTCAGCTTGCGAAGGATGCGGCAGATTTCCACTTGATGATTGAGGTCGAGGAAGGCGGTGGGTTCATCCATCAGTAGCACGCGGGGCTGCTGGGCCAACGCACGTGCGATGATCGCTCGCTGACGCTCACCGCTTGACACGTCATGAATAGAGCGATCGGCCAGGTGAAGCACATCCATGTCTTTCATGGCATCTTGCGCCATGCGCAGATCGGATTCTCCCTCCCCCCCAAACGTCCCTAACCGCCCGCGAACTCGATGAGGAAACCGCCCCATCAGCACGGTTTCCATAATCGAAAACGGGAAAATTTGTTGATGCTCTTGGGGGACGAAGGCCACCAGACGGGCCACGACATCTTGCACCATTCCGGTCAGATCGGATCCAAACAAGGCAATCGATCCTGTCCCCGGCTGCATGATCTTTCCCAACAGCTTTAACAACGATGTCTTGCCCGATCCATTCGGACCGAGAAGACCGAGAACTTCCCCGTCCCGCACTTCGAATGAAACGTGCCGAAGCGACCACTCTCCTTTCCTGCTCGGCCCACGGTGACGTGTGCCATACCGATAGCCAAGCTCTCTGACAGAATAGGCCGGCGGCTTTGGAGTCATGAGGCGAGGCCGCCCTTTCGACGGGTCAGGAGGTAGAGAAAAATAGGGCCGCCCGCCAAGGCCGTCACAACACCGACCGGAATTTCGCTGGGAGCCAAGAGCGTCCTCGCCAGCGCATCGGCAATCACGAGAAACATGCCCCCGACGAGGGCGGACGCGGGCAGCAGCAATCGATGATCGGGCCCGACGAACAGACGGACGGCGTGCGGAATCACCATGCCGACAAACCCAATCAGCCCACTCACAGACACCACCGCCCCGGTTAAGAGGGCGGCGGTCACAAAAATTATTTTCTTCAGACGCTCGACTTCCACGCCAAGTGAGCGCGCCGATTCTTCCCCGAGCGTCAGAATGTTCAGGGCGCTCGACTGAGACGCTAAGACAGCGGTTCCCACGCCGACATACAAGGCCAGTGCGCCGAGCGCCGGATAGTCCGGCGCCAATAACGTGCCCATGAGCCATGACATCATGCCAAACGAGCGATTCGGGTCCATGATCGATGTAATGAACATAATCAAGGCCGAGAAGACCGCGTTTAACACGACTCCGGCCAACAGCAGTGTATGGACCGGAAGATGTCCGTAAGAGACGGCGATCCGATACACGATCCCAATCGAGAGCAGGCCGCCGATAAACGCGAACAACGGCAGTGAAGCCATCGCCATGATCGTCGTGCCTGCGCCGATCAGCATCGCGAGAGCCGCTCCCAGCGCCGCGCCGCTGGAAATCCCGAGCACGTACGGATCCGCCAGCGGATTTCTCAGTAAGGCTTGGAGTCCGACACCGACTGTGGCGAGACATCCGCCGACCATGAAGGCGAGGACAATCCGGGGGAGACGCACATAGATCAGGATCATGAAGTTCGGCTCAGCGGATTCCATCCTCGCCGATCCGTTGCGAAGCCACAGCAGGACGATGTCCACCACATTCGTGTAAGAAATGGACTCTGCGCCAAACCGCAGAGAGCCGATCACAACAGCGGTGCTGGCACACAACAAGCACACCATCACCGTCAGCCACCGTCGATGGGTGACGATCGAGCGCTCGATGTCGAAGCCACTCGTACGATTCGCCGTCGCGGCTGTGTTGATCGTAGTGTCGTGTGCCATGGTGAAACTCGTGACTATCGATCAGGCGGGGAATTGAAGGGCGCAAATTGTTCCGGGTGAATGATCTCGACCAGTTTCTCGAGCCCAAGAATGATGCGCGGACCCGGACGGTTGAGCAGATCACTGGGTATCTGATGAAAAGAGCCGGTCTTCACGGCCGCGATCGTATGCCAACGTCGCCAGAGGGTCTGTTCCCCAGGAGAAATGCCTTCCGAGGTGCCGACTGGAAAAATAATCACTTGGGGATCTTGTGCGAGCACGGCTTCCATACTGAGGCGGGGGTACGGAGAGGGAGCGCGCGACGCGACGTTCGCACCACCTGCCATCTCAATTAACTGGTCGATGAAACTTCCCGGTCCAACGGTAATGAGCGGCTGGGAGTTCAATACATACAGAACCCGAGGCCGAGGCAACCCTTCCGTCCGGGCCTTCAACTCCATGAAACGGCGGCGCAGTTCCATGGCCACTCGATCGCCGGACTCCGACCGACCGAGCATCCGCCCGATCGTTTGAATGCGTGACGCGATGTCCTCGACGGTCTTGGCTTCGACGATAAATGTGGGAATCTTCAGTTGCTCCAGCTTCGCCAGGACATCGGGACGAATAAAGTCCCGAGGGGCCAAGACCAGATCCGGCTGCAAGGCCACAATCGTCTCCAAATTGGGGCGCGAATACCCGACCTTTGGTTTGCTCCGCGCCTCGGGAGGATAGTCGCAAAACTCTGTGACACCCACGACACGGTCACCGAGTCCGATGGCATAGAGTGTTTCAGTAATGCTGGGAGCCAATGATACGAGACGGTTCGGCTCCTTGGCTAGGTACAGCTTCCTTCCCAGATCATCGACGAAGGTCCGCGGAACGACATTGGCCATAAACGGCATCCCCGTGAGAATACCTTGTTGTCGTCGTTTCATTGTGCCATCGTCCGTCTCATACGCTGTTGCCTGCCCGCCAAAAAAGAACAGTCCCCCGATAAGCGCCCACATAGCAAGACGGCACTGATACGGCTTATTGTGCAGCATGCTCAAAACAAAAAATCCTCAAGGCCTGGAGACCCTGAGGATTGCACCCGCTTCTTCACCCTCACCCTTTCCCCAGCCCACGAGGGAAAGACGGTCCGACCGAGCAGGTTTTCTGGCTTCTGGTTCCCTCTACTCCCCGCCCTTCCCGTCAAGAAGCGCACAGCTTTCAGCGATCAGCTTTCAGCTCTGAGCTGGTTGCTGACGGCTGAGTACCGATGGCTTACTCTCGACAGTGGTTTCGCGAGTTTCGTCCCCAGTTACAGCGGCGGGACCGCGAGGGAGTTGCACCCTCTTCCCTACACCCGTGCCGAATATGTGGGCGTCACCCTAAGAGACGGGAAGGAGTCTTGTCAAGGCGAAAGTGCATGCTGAAGGCGTTGCCATCGTTTGGACGGCGGCATCTGCCCGTCCCGCACGGTTTCCATTTGATGTTCACCGGATTCATCCTCCGGATACAGTCGAATGAGAAAAGCCTCCAAAGGTCCAGCGGAATCCGGCTGAGTGAATTGATCAAACTGTTTCAAGAGCGAGGCGCGTTCCGACTCCAGCCCCTGCTGGTAGGCGCGATCCTCGGGATCCAAAACGATCCACAATTTGGAGAGATTCACATTTCGAAGATCTCCCACCTGCGAACCGGCCCGCATCAAGGCCTCTTCATCTCCATCAGCCGGTTGCCCACCAAGACTCTCACGCAGCGCAGACTCGAAGTAGGCCAGGATGATCTTCTGAAATTGCACATGAGCCGCCAAGTACAACTTGGCCGCTTCTTGTTCATGGCCATCTTTGATCAGCGCATCCGCTTGGCGCGACAGGTCTTGCCCTATGACCAAGGCATTGTTCTCAGCGCAGGCTAATGGGACGATCCCATGTATGAGGAAAAGAATGAGACCGATAGCGAGTGACAGCCGCATGCGGCAACCCATTGCGATCATGAGGCGCATATTATACTGTGCCGGCTGATCGAAGCCAGTCCCTGTAAATCTGTAGGCCAATCCCATTGAAGACTCGAAGGAGGGCACGATGAAGCGCATCGCCACATGGATCAGCCTAGCAGCCATGGTGTGCTTCGCTTTCGGCGAAGCGCCACTGTCGCATAGCGAACCGATGCCGCCCTCTCCCGCTCAGGCGCTGCCGCTGTCGAAAGTGGTGCTCTATGCCAGTGGGGTGGGATACTTTCGGCACGACGGCACAGTCCAAGGCGAAGGCCATGTCGACCTGCGGTTTACGATCGACCAAATTAACGACGTGCTCAAAAGCCTCGTGGTACAGGATGCCGACGGGGGACACGTTTCCAGCGTGAGTTATGGCTCACGCGATCCCATCATGAAAACGCTGGTGAGCTTTGCAGTCAACCTGACCGGTAATCCGACGCTCGGGCAACTGTTGGATCAAATTCGCGGGGAGCTTATCGAAGTGACAACGCCCAATTCCATCAAAGGCACGGTCCTTGGTGTCGAAAAGAAGCAACCAGTCGTGCACGACGAGGGCCGGCATCCAGCCATCGCTGCCGAATATCTCAATCTCCTTACCGATGAGGGTCTCCGTTCCATTCCCCTCGCGCAAGTGCAACGCATTCAACTCTTGAACCAGCAGTTACATGCAGAACTTCAGCAAGCCTTATCCGTCTTAGCGACGGCGCACGATGCGCAAAAGCGAACCGTCTCGATTCTGTTCGAAGGGCAAGGAACGCGGCACGTTCGTGTAGCCTATATCACCGAAGCGCCGATCTGGAAGACCACATACCGTCTGGTGCTCGACGATACCCGTCAATCTTTTCTTCAGGGATGGGCGATTGTAGAGAACAGCACCGAGATGGATTGGTCGCATATCGACTTGTCCTTGATATCCGGACGTCCCATCTCCTTTGTCATGGATCTCTATCAGCCGCTGTATGCGACTCGCCCTCTTGTCATACCCGAACTCTATGCTTCACTGCAGCCACGCGTGTATGGCGATGCGCTCAGCGAACCCCCCAAAGAGATGAAGCAAACGGATAGGGAGGAGAAACGGATGGAGATGGACAAGGCTTCTCGCTCGGTCGCCGCATTCAGCGGGCTTCGAGCGTCGGCCGGCAAGAGCGCCATGGCGTCCGCAATTCCCACTCCGCTGAGTCCTCAACAAGGGATAACCGCAGCTGCGCAGGGACAGGATACAGGCGAACTCTTTGAGTACACGATGACGGCGCCCATCACAATCGCACGGCACACGTCTGCCATGTTGCCGATCGTCAACCAACCCATCGAAGGCCGGAAAGTATCCATCTACAATCAATCCACCCATGCCAAGCATCCCCTGAACGGCTTTCGGTTGCACAACAACACGCCGCTCAATCTCATGCAAGGCCCGATGACCGTCTTCGATGGAAATGCGTATGCCGGCGATGCCCGCATTGAAGACCTGGCGCCCGGACAAGATCGTCTGCTGAGCTATGCGCTTGATCTCAAGACCGAGGTGAATCCTCAAGTGGAATCGGGGCAGCAGGATCTTCTCGGCGTTCGCCTCCGAAAAGGTGTGCTGATCGCCACCCATAAAATACTGGAAGAGAAAGCGTACCAGATCAAAAACCGCGATCTGAAAGCCAAGACACTCCTGATCGAACATCCGTACCGAGCCGAGTGGCACTTGGTCGAGCCTGCCACACCGACTGAACGGACACGGGACGTCTATCGGTTTACTGTGCCGGTCAATGCCGGCCAAACCGAGACGGTGCGCGTGCGAGAAGAAAAACAACTGCAGCAAACCGTGCAACTCGCCGATTCGGGTTCCGACGCGATCATGTATTACCTCCATGCCACACAGGTATCGGCAAACGTCAAAGAAGCCTTACAGCGGGTCGTCGCACTCCGCGACCGCCTTTCCCAAACCGCCGGTCGCAGGAACGGGTTGGAGCAGCGCACGAAAGAAATCGCGCAGGAACAAACGCGCATCCGTGAGAACATGGGCAGACTGGCACAGACATCAGAGCTGTATAATCGGTACGTCAAAAAACTGGACCACCAGGAAACCGAGATGGAGAAACTTCGCAAAGAGATCGAGGTCCTGAAAGCGACCGAAGAAGAGCAGAAGCGGGAATTGAACGAATATCTCATCAGCTTAGATCTCGGTTAATAATATTCTGCGGATCTCTCCAACCGGGTGTCACAACTCACCCTCGCAAGCTTCCCTTTTCGATCCTGCTCCTGTCTATCCCTCGACAGACGGGGTATTTCCCCTATACTAATAGGAATTCACTGAAGCGAACGGCACACGGATGAAGACAGTACAGACTGAACGGGGAAGCGTCGGCACACTGTTGGGATTGCTGGTGCTCGTCATCGCGACGTACCTCGGGCATCAGCTGTGGCTCAAGCACAAAGGTCCTACGCTCTTTCAGCCTCCGGCCACCTCCTCCATGCCGGTCATGTCCGCTCCACCGTCCGTTAATCTGACCGATGAGCACATGCGCGTAGACTTCGTCCCGACGCCGCAACCGCTCCACATTCCGACCTCGCCCTATGCCGCGATGCTGACAGGCGTCGGACAGATGATCGAACACGGCAAATTGCAAGACGCCCAGACTGCCTTGCAGGCCTTACCGCAGGATGCCCTGACCGACATGGCGATTCGCCTCGATGTCGCCACACTATGGAACAACCTGGGCGTGCATCAGGCGCACGCGGCGGGAACCATGGGAGCCGGCGCATCCGCCTATAAAACCGCCGTATTGATCAATGCGCGCAACTCCACCGCCTTTATGAACCTGGTATTGGCCTATTGGGAATTGAAAGATCCGGCGCTGACGACCGAGATGCTGGAAGAAGCCATGCGGGTCGCGCCTGAGAATGCCATGCCGCATCTCATTCTCGCGCAACGCTTCATCGAGAAGGATGATTTATCGACCGCCACGACGCATCTGGAGCACGCCAAGGCGCATTCCGCCGACTCGCCGCAGGCTCAATCGTTTCTCAATAGCCAAATCGCCTATATCGAGAAAGCCAGGAAGGCGGAACACAACTTCTATGCGCGGGACAGCAGTCATTTCACCGTCAAATATGACGGCGGAGAGGATTATGCTGTCTGGACACGTGTGCTGGAAATTCTTGAAGACGCCTACCGCGACATCGGCCAGCAATTAGGGCACTATCCCAGCAAACCCATTTTGGTCGTGTTGCATACGCGGCAGAGTTTTCACGATGCCACCGGCGGGCCGGCATGGTCGGATGGTTTGTATGATCCGTCGTTAGGACGCATCAAAGTGCCCACCCAGGGCGCCTTGACGGATCAGGCCTGGCTCATCCGAGTGTTGCGTCATGAATTCGTGCACGCGCTCTTAGATGACCGCCTTCAAGGTCATCGCATCCCGCAGTGGCTGAATGAAGGCTTGGCGATGCAACTGGCAGGCGATGCGCCGCCGGATATTCCCGCGTTGATTCGTGGAGAAGTGATGTTGATCAATTTAACCCATTTGGAAGGGCCATGGGGAGGGCTGCCGGCGCAGTATGCGATGGTTGCGTATCTGGAAGGGAACTCAGCGACGCGATATCTCATCGATCGGTACGGCATGGGAACCGTTCGCGACCTGCTGGACCGGCTGTCAAAAGGCGATGCGTTTCCGGCGGCGTTTCAAGACCGCGTCTTCATTACCTATGAGGACTTTCAACGACGGTGGGTCGATACATTAAATATGTCGCTTCAGGGCGGACGAACCTAGCTCTTGGCGCAATCGCAACTCACAGACCCGAACAAGCGATAACGGTAGCGCGCGATGAAGCGATAGACGACATACGCCAGCGGTCTCATGAGAGGGACGCGCATGAAAGCTTGTAGCATTCGGCCCCCGCGCAGACCAGGCAGCAACGGAAGAAACGCCTCGAGTCCCTTTGTAATCGTTCCATCTCGCTCCACCAGGAAAGCCGCATCCGGTCGGCCGGCGCGATACTCCACGCCCAATCGGCGCTCCGCCTCATCGCTTTGATACGGCACCCACCGCACATCGACGTCGTTTCCTAATCGCTCCACTCCCTCCTTCGCAGTCACGCACAATCGGCATTGCGCGTCGTAAATCAAGACGCGATCCGGCTCGACTCTCTGGCGTTTAGGCTGAACAGTCGGTTGTTCCATGACATCGAGCGTACCATTGCCATGGTTCGAAGACAACGAATGGCGCACCATCTCCGCTCTGGCTGAACAACTCAAGCGAGTGATAGGATGCTCTCCCTACAGGAGGAGGGACTATGGACATTTCGGCGTTTCGGCAGATGGTGACAAAGAATCCCAACGGTTTCTTAGGACGATACGGACTCGGCAATAAAATTATGCAGGAAGGCGGCGATATGGCTGAAGCGGTCGAGCATCTCAGCGTGGCCGTCAAGCTCGATCCTACGCATGTGGCGTCCCATTTAGCGCTGGGCCGAGCGCTTGTTGCGCTCAATCGAAAAGAAGAAGCGAAACCAATCTTGCAGGCCGGTATCGACGCCGCGACTTCCGGTCGCTCGTCAGGCGGAGTCGATCTGGTTCCCGAACTTCGGGACTTGCTCCGCACGTTACGGTAGCGTTTTGGGGTATGAAATCTCATCCCGGCATGATCATCATTCTGGCGGCGCTTGTCGTGGTGTCACTTCTCTCCACGATTTTTCCAGATTCGGACCCGAGCGGCACACACATGCATCGCATGTTCTGGGATGGATTTTTGTTCGCCATCCCGATTACATTGGCCGGATTCATAGTCGTGAATGCGAGATGGGCGCTGATGGCTGCAGTCATGTATGGAACGATCGGGCTGGCGCTGGATATCTCAACGGTGGTGCAGGAACTCACGAAGGGGGAGGGTCACCCGACCGTCCTGATGCTGAGCGGCATCACAGGGGTGTTGAACTTTTTGCTCATCGCGATCGGGGGCCGCGGCTTTCTCGACGTCCTTCAGGCAGCGTCGCCTCCAGCAAGCCGTGCTCCCAATCCCCAGTCCCCTTCTTCAAAGAAATAGGCCGCACTCGATCGAACCCGGCTTTGCGAAGCCATCTGGTCGTGTCCTCGATACTGTACGTGTTCCCTTCTTCGGTGAAGAGCAACATCGTCACCGCAAAGAGATTCGTTTCCTGTGGCCACAAGCCATCAGGATCGACGAGAAACGCATCCTGAATCAGCACGCGCCCGCCTGGATTGAGCGCCCTCCTCATTTTTTGAAACAGACGTTGATTATCCTCAGCTGAGTAGATGTGGAGTACATTTGAGAACCAAATTACATCGTATCGACCCGAGATCTCATCCTTCAGAAAATCGAGCGGTAGATACGACAGTCGGTGACCATGCTTTACAGCGGCCGCGATTTCCCTCGCGACATCAAGTGCCGGGGCGCGATCGGCCACGGTCGCCTGAAGCGTAGGATTGCGGCGTAAAAACTCCAGCGCATACGTGCCCGGCCCTCCGCCCAAGTCCAATAGAGTTCCAACGCCTTTCAAATTGACCTGCGCGGCCACCGCAGGCGCCACATCAACCGACCGATGATGCATGGCCCAACTGAATTCCCGCCGATAGGTCGCGTCATCATGAGGCTTGTCGTCCTCCACCGGTCTCCCGGTCCGGACGGATTTCGTCAGCTTCCCCCAATCGGTCCACTGATCTCGCATCAAATTGATATAGCCGCGCCGGTAGTCGGGGCTCTTGGCATTCAACGTCGTCGCTGCAACCGGGCCGTTTCGATACGTCTGCCGGTGTTTGACCAAGATTCCCGTGCTGGCCAAATTGCGGCACAGGATATCGAGTCCACGCTGGCTGACATGGAGATGCCTGGCTAACGTCGGGATGGCCCAGACACGAGTTCCCATGGCGGTAAACAGATCCAGATCCAACGCAGTGAACAGAATACGAGGCAACCGGTAGGTCGAAATGACATCACGAAAGGCATCAAAATTTTTAAGAGGCGGGATGCGTGGAGAGACGTGCGACGGCGGGCGACTTTTCATATTCAGCAGTGTTCCAAAAATTGATGGGAGGATCTTACCTCAATCCCAGCGGCGATGCACCAATTCTTGAGAAGAACGTAGCGTCGCCACTTTGAAAACAATCGGCCAGGCGCTATACCGCGATCAACGTGAGGAGCTTCTTGACGTGCGCGTGGGCTAAGACGACATCGGGCGTGCGCTGGAGGGCTTCATAATAGTTACGCTCGAAGCCTTCGCCAACTTCAGACGGCTTGAGCAATCCTCGAACTTCCGTGAGCACCTTCGCGATGTCCTGCACGGTCGTCTCTTGCCCTGCTTCCATCATTTCATCGATCTGGACGACGAGATGCGACAAGGGCCGGAGCCAGGCAAACCACGGATCGGTCATGACCAATTGCAAGAGTTGTCCCGACGACTCCACTCGGCCATTGATGCGCTCATACGTAACTTGTTCAGAATCCAGCAGCGTCTTATGCAGCCGCAACAACCCGTGGCGCAAATCCTTCAACCCCCGGCGCACGGCTTCGGACATTGGACTCGACGGCGAATGTGAGAGACTCATAAACATGATTTTACCTGTCCCAACCCAAATCATCCAGCATGCGCGTTCTTATTTGCTTCGCACACCGCTCCTTCCACGCCATAGATTGAAGATGCCCGGTCGGCGGATATTCTGCCGGAACAGAGCGGGTTTTGTGGAGCAATCGTATCCAATCGGCTATACTAGCTAAGTTGAAGAGATTAGATTCCTGTGATCTGTTCCTAAGCCAGGAGGATCGTATGCGGCCTGTTTACGGATTGAGCCAATGGGTGAACCTGTTCATCGTTATGGGCATCATGATGAGCCTACCCGGGTGTACGGGAGATCTTTGGAACCGAATCTCCGAGCTGGAGCAGCAGATGGCCACGATGTCGGCCGACCATCGTGTCATGCCGCAGCAGATTGAGACCCTTCAGCTCAAGGTCCAGACGATGGACCAGGAAATACGAAGCAGACAGAGCCGGGTCTTGACGGAAATCGAACACTTTCGCAATGAAGATTTGGCATACTTTACTCAACGGCTGGAGACGCTCGCGCAGAACTTTCAAGGCTTCCGAAAAGAGATGGTCAGTTCGGCGCCCTGGGAACAAGTGCACGCCGAGGTGGCCGATGTGCAGGCGGCGCTCAGCCGAATGAAATTGAGCCTCGATCAAATTCAAGTGCAACAAGAGCAATCGCATGTGCCGACCATGAAACGCCCCACGACCGTCAATAAGACAATTCCCGCCGCCGAAACGAAGGCAGCCGCTGCCTCCAAGGCGCCCTAGCGAGTGACATGCGATTCGATCGAACCCCGGCGACATACAGATCAATGATCGCGTAAGTAGGCACTGCCGCCCCTTAAGACATAATGGAGTTCGCGGGAGCCAAATGACGGCCCATTTACAGAGGCAGTTCAGATCCGGACTGTTCCCGTGTGATGGACGACACTGGGCATCTACGAAATCCCAAAACCGGCCCGCAATTTTGCTAAAAATTGGATAGAATAGCTGTGCTAGGCAGCACGTCCGCCATTACGACCGCAGTCCACTAACAGGCGCCTCTCAGCACGGGGCGGCAGCATCGATTCGAAGTCGACACTGTAGATGAGATAACGAAGAGATACAAAAAGATGAGCCGCCAAATTCTAACCGCTGTACCCTTCAGTCTGCCGACGTCCGTCGTGTTCGATACAGAAGACAAGGCCATTATCCTCCACTAGGCGACGCAATCATGGTAAGCATGACGGCTCTTTTCCTGATTACGATAGCACTTTTCTTTCCGGCTTCCCCGGCTGAGGCGCGCTGCCCAGGCCTCAAGGGCGATGCGCTGCAGAAATGTTTGCAAGGTGAACGCGACCGCGGCGGTCCGCCAACCATTCTATTTCTGGGGCCCAATGGACAAGAACAGAAGTTCGACACGGCCGCCGTCACTCGTTCCATTGAGACGGTCTGCAAAGATGCCAAACAGGATGGCGTCTACACGGCGTATCGAAGTGGACAAGACCGGGCGCGCAATCGTATC
>DATEPO010000412.1:0-13396 GCA_035273145.1 Nitrospiraceae bacterium | reverse complement strand
AATGGTCTTTTACATTTACGTAACGGATAAGGAAGAGCATCTGGTCGGCGTCTTGTCGTTGCGCCAATTGCTGACGGTGCCCCCGGTGACGCCGCTCAAACACATTATGACGCGCGATGTCATCAGCGTGGCCATCGATATGGATCAAGAAGAAGTCTCCCGACAGGTCGCGCGCTACAATCTACTCGCGATTCCCGTCGTCGAGAAAGACAACACGCTTGTCGGCATTATTACTGTCGATGACGTGGTGGACGTGATTCGCGAAGAGGCGACCGAGGATATGCTGAAAATGGCCGGCGCGGCAGAAGGCGACGCGCTCTTGCGGTCGTCCAGCTTCGATGCCGCCCGTTCGCGGTTGCCGTGGCTCTTTACCAACCTCATCGGCAGCCTCCTGTCCGGCGCGATCCTCTGGTGGTTTCGCTTCACCATCCAGGAGGTCGTTGCGATCGTCAGTTTTATTCCGGTCATTGCCGCCATGGGCGGCAACGTCGGATTGCAATCCTCGACGCTCATTATCCGTGGTTTGGCCACCGGAGGCATCGAGCTGGGTGATATGTGGAAAGTATTTTTTCGAGAAGTGCGCATCGGTATGTTATTGGGGGTGGCGTGCGGATTGCTGCTCACCAGTGCGGGATGGCTATGGCATGGCCAATGGTTTCTGGGTATGGTCGTCGGCGCCTCCCTCATCATCGCCTTTCTGGCCTCGACCAGCATGGCGACCATCATGCCGATCATGCTCAAACGGATCGGCGTTGACCCTGCTGTTGCGGCAGGACCGTTTGTGACCACGGCGAATGATATCTCCGGCATCACCATCTACCTGACGCTCGCCACCGTTTTATTAGACTACCTAAAATAACTCTAGAGTCATCGTCTTGGCTCCGCTCTCCGAAGGCTCGCGTCGGCATGTGTGGCCACGCCATGACAGAAAAGTAATGCCTTCACTGTAGGTCGAAAAGCTACGTCCGGCAGTCTTGACACACCGTAGTGTCCACCGGTAGGGACGAGATGAAGAGGAGATGAAGAAAACACCACGAAACCCGCCGATTTCGACCCCGTACTCACGCTCCAATGTTGGCGGACTACGCCGTATAAATTTACACCTATTGACCAGTCCGTAAACGTACGTATTGAAAATCAATAGGTTGAAAATCGGTATGAATGTTGCTGGCCTAAGCGTCAACGGCCGCTATCCCATCACGTCACAGGAGGACTATGATGTATCGATTAATGGATAAACGAATGGCGAGGGGAAAGATTTCGTCCGCCCCTGCCTTAACGCCGCGTCAAAAGCAAATTTTGCATTTGATTACGCAAGGTCATACCAGCCGTGAGATCGCTGAGCAGTTACAAATCAGCGTGCAAACCGTAGAAGTCCATCGATTTAATTTGATGCGGCGATTGGAAGTCCGAAATGTGGCGCAACTCATTCGGCAGGCGCTGTTACTCAAATATCTGCCGAAAAATTATCCAGCCAACAGCCGTGTGTCCTAACGGCGTCGTTCGACCGCGTGCGGGCGGGAAGTATAGCGCAGTGGAAAAATGATCATGGGCAAGTGGTTGCGGTTATCCAACTATCTACGGTGGCGTTTTGCCACGTCTCCGGTGCTCCTTCATCCGAGGACGTGGCAGTTGCACACGGTCTGCACTGCCACTCAGTTGCCCAAAGGGGAATGGCTGTTGAGGCGACCACTCGCCCTTCCAAGCAGTACTCGGTTAGTCTTTATCGGCGCGCGCGTCTTCATTAAATGACGTCAGCCTCCACCCGACCGGGGTGAGTCCTCTCCCCGGTCCCGATTCTGTGCTTACAATGACGGCGCACTTGTGGCGCCAGTCATGCTCGAGCCGAATGGGACATGATCTCCAACGACCACATCCCAATCAAGTGCATCGCCCAAGTCCTCTGCTTTGAAATTCTACTGATGTGCCGGTTCGGCGACGAAGGTTACGGGTGGGACGGGGGTCGGCCGGTCATCGGGGGGGCGGGAGGCGAAAGAGGCGGCAGCAAGAGGTCGCGGACGCTCGGCCACTTTGACAATTAACAGCAGGGCAATCGATACGAAATTCTCCATCTCTCTCCTCCTTTTATAGAGTAGAAGTAAAGGAACTTCGCGGTCGACGATATCAGTGGTTCCCTTCTTTTCCTGTAGCGATTGGGCGACTGGAGGTAGATGGAAGTCCTACAGAAGCGAACAATGACGCACTGGAGGGGTTTAATACAGGCTTCCTTGTTTTTTCGCGCACTCGTCGCATAGTCCTAGGCCGACAAGGGTGCCGAGCCCTGCCGAGCGCCCGTCGAGCGGTCGCTTCAGTTGAGTCGCATATTCTTCTATCCCCCACATCTTTCCTGCGCTTAAGATCCGACGACATGATGCGCAAAGAGTCTGATGCTTGGCTCGTTGCTGTGATTTCCGTTCCCAGACTTTTCTCAAGATCGAAAGGCAGGCAATACACCACATTGAGCCAACAGGCAAGACATAGGCCATTGCCATGGTCGTTTTGTTGTCCCAAAACGGTGAGCCAAAAAAGATGACCGTACTCAGGACGGTGCAGAAGGTGGCGATCCACATCACGAGAAACACATGGCGGAAAGACGACCACAAAGCACAGAGACTGACCGGGGCAATATAGAGTCCGGCTAATGCCCATCCAAACGGAATTGCCAACTGTGCCACCACAATGCCGACGATCAAGAACAATGTCACGGGGATAAGGAGATGACTCGTTCTCAGCATATTGAGGTCGGAAACCATTTTCCAATGTAACATGAAGTGTCTGCTCGCCATATACGGACTTCACGCGAAGGAATTATGATAGGAGCGCTCTTCTTAGAGGTCGCCATCGCTATTCATTAATCGGCTGCCAAGAAGAAACCGTCGGGCCTTTCTCTACGTGCAATTCCTCTGAAGGAGGGAGCGAAAGGGACGGTAAACCCATCATGGCATTTACCCGTTCTACCTGCGCGAACAGACAAAACCGCTCCCTTCAGCTACAGTTAGAACACCGTGGGAAGAATGGCGGCATGGCCACCGTCTAAGCACAACCGCTATCCGAAGCACAGTGAAAAGAGAGGCATGACATGAAGGATCAGGTTACGGCCGGGGGCAAATCATGACCGGAGACGAGCGACGTCCCACGATTCTCCTCGTCGATGACCATCCCTCGATTCGGTTGATTCTGAGCGCGGGTCTTAAGGCACATGGATTCGATATGCTGACGGCCGCTACGGCCGAAAAAGCAATGGCCCTA
Organism: Nitrospiraceae bacterium; assembly: GCA_035273145.1. Taxonomy (GTDB): domain Bacteria; phylum Nitrospirota; class Nitrospiria; order Nitrospirales; family Nitrospiraceae; genus JAICXS01. Next base: position 10,147 of record DATEPO010000412.1, on the reverse strand, counting down.
TGCAAAGCGTTTGATGGCCCGATCGATCTCCTGTTAGCCGATGTGGGGCTCACGCCACAAGATCTCTGGCCCGTCGAAGGTACGGACGATTCGATTCCGCATGGCGTTGCGCTGGCTGAACGGGCCCTTACAATTCGACCTTCATTAAAAGTGGTCTTATTTACGGGCTACTCGGATGAGCGCCTCAAGCGCTTGGGCGCCGCCACAAAACACTTTGTGCTTTTGCGGAAGCCATGTGGCTTGCCGACACTGATCGAGACGTTCCGGAAGCTCCTTCGCAATGAGACGAATGTAGATGGCGCTGCTGAATCAATTGATAAGAACGGATTCGACGATTCGTTATGACGAAGTATAGTTCCCCACAGCTTAGCCTTCAGGACATCGCCCATGCCATTGGGACGTTACGGCAGCTTGAGCAGCATATTGAAGCGGTCCGACAAGATTTCATGCCTGTAGAGGGAGGGCCCCAGCTCCCATCGGAAGTCACGCAGTTCCATCTAAAACGCGAGGTCATGGCGTTGGAGCGGCAAATTCGAACGGCGCTCATTACCACTTTTGGGGAACACTCCAGCCAGGTCGGCCGGTTTCGAGAGCTGGGATTCGCCGCCGCCACGTCTCGCAGTTTTCACGATGGGAGAGTCATCCTGGACAGCTTTATTTTTGACCTCGAGCAGAAGCGCTTACATTTGCTGGATGCCGAGGGGGATGTCTCGCTTGCAGGCATTGACGCCCTGACGGATTTTTATACAGAACGAATGTTGAAGCGTTATCTTGGGCATGAGATCGCCTGGTCGCAGCGGCAGGGAGAACCTTTTGGCTTACTCCTCCTTCGGCCCTCTCATTGGACATCCTTCAAACACCGGTATGATAAAACCATTGTGAAGGAAGTGGTGATCAGTCTGGCGTGTGTGTTGAAGACCAGCATTCGTGAATACGATCTGCCGTTTCGGCTGAAAGAGGCGGAATTTAGCCTTGTCCTCCGGCATATGAATGAATTGACGATTCATGTGGTGATCCAACGAATTGGCGAGGGGTTCCGTGCCGCCACAAACCGTATTCTCCCTGGAGTAGTGTTGCCGCTGGAGTTCGCGCGCGCGATCTATCCCTATGATGCCGAGAACATTCCAGACTTGTTTTCATCCGCCGAAAAACACTGGTTGATCTCTCCCGCCCCGCTCTGCTCCTGACCTGCACGCTCGAAGTTAGCTGAGTCAGTTTATCGCCACAATATCACGCGGCGCCTTGTTTCTGGGTTTCGACGCCCCTGAGCCTTTTTCGCCCATACCAAGCCAGCGCCGCAAATCCTGACCCAAATAATATGAGTGTGGATGGTTCCGGATTCTGCAGCAATCTTGTCGTTGAGGGGGGGGCGCCAGCCGCGGTAAGCGCAAGAGCGAGGCCGGTAGAGGACGGAAGGACGGTGGAAGACGACATTCTAGTAGAAGCGGGGGTCGTGAGTGAGAGGGACAGGGGAATGGTTGTCGTTACAGTTGATTGGAACGTCGGCACTGTGCCCGATGTCGTACTGGTTGTTGTGGTGGTTCCAGGGCCGGTTCCAGAATTGGACGCCGAGCCGTTTTGTGCCGCGGGCGGGGACGAGCCACCGGCGCCACTAGGAAAAAGTGCCGCTGAAGAACCAACCGTTGTCGGTGTGAATGGTTGAGCTGGGGCGGCGAGCGGCGCAGTGCCGCCGGTCAGCGGGAATGGATTGAAGAGACTAATTCCTGTCGCCGGCGTGGGGGGCGCGTTCCCAACGACCGGAGACGGATTGAACGTCGTCGGGGACGTAGCCAGCGGGGCCGATCCCCCGACAAGAGGAAAGGGGTTAAAGATGCTGCCGCCTGTTGTGGCTAAGGACGCTGTCGCTCCGGACACAGGAAACGGATTAAATACGCTGCTGCTGGTTGTGAGAAGCGGGGTGAAGGCCCCTGAAAACTGGAACGGATTGAAGACGCTGCCGCCGCTTGTCACGTTCGTTTGCCCCACGGTCGAAGTGGTGATGGTCGTCTGTTGAAACGTCACTGCGCCCGCATACTTCGGAAGTAAGCCGACAGGCATGAGCACCAAGAGAACGAAGAGGGTAGATCTTCTCATGATCATTTCCTTGGCAAAGATTGACTCAAGAGTAACTCATGATAGTGAAGCACAGATGGATGGATTAGCCCATCAGTAGACACGATAGTAGTCTGTCGGGGAGGACTTTACATACATCAATGAGTGTGAGTTCTTTAGGCGAGGGGAGGCATGTAGGAGAAGAGCAACGTTTTCTGAATGGGACATCCGATACGACATTGATCGGCCGTCTGATATTCAACGGCATCTCAAGGCGATAGAGTGACGAGCATGACAGACGCGATTATGCGAGTATGCCGAGCATGCATTGGAGTGGCGATGCTGTCGATGCTGGTTCTGGGATGCGTGCAGGAGCCATCCTCCTATCGACCCGGCAGTCGATCAACGATGGATCAACGGTTAGGTGGGAATCCTGCCAGGCCTGTTCCGCCTATACCTCCTGCTCCGGCCACCGGCAACCGGCCGCCGGGTCCAGAATATTGAACTCGGGGGTGCCGCCTCGAACGATATTTTCTACATTCCAATACTGCGCGCTCGCCATGACGAACCCGAACCCGTCCATTACGATCGATTACCCGAAGAAGTGTGGCCATCCAAGTTGTACCTGCCTCGCATCAGGGACAAGTTCCTATTGCAGCGAACAGTGCGAGCAGACTCATAAGATGGCTCCTCTGAGCTCATGCTCTTGCCGCCATGCGGGCTGTCAAGGCCATTGAGTCGGAGCATCCATAACGATTCTCTTTCCTAGCGGTCGCGACTCCCAGGCACGTAAACCGGCCTATCTTGGCGCAGCCTAGCAGGGCGATGAGCAAAAGGGCCTTCTGCATACGTAGCTTCTGAGCGACGCGAGGAGAATGTATGGGAAGAGGCGCCCTTGGCCGGTGGACGAGGCGAGCGAGAAAGAGCTTTTTAAGATCCTGCTAGTTAATTGCTCGGGATGCTGGTACATAGAAGGCCGTTGTTGAACCTGCCATGGCCTTTTATGATCAGGCGTGTCCGTCTTATTGTTCATTCTGTCCTTACCGTCTCGCTCGTGGTTTTTCTCGCCCTGGGATGTCAGCAACGTGAATTCACGCTGGTTGTCATCGGAGAGGACGACACTGATGGAGCGGGTGTCTTTATCAACGGTCGGTCCGTGGGCATGATGGTCAAAGAAGGTGAGCAACGCCCGCAGTTCTCGACGATCTTGCCCAAGGGAACCTTGACGGTCGAGGTGAAAAAAGATGGGTATCTGCCATTTCTCGAAGTGATCACCGTCACCTCGCAGATCAGTGAACAGATGTACGTGAAATTAGCGCGAGATACGATTTCAGAAGAAAAAAGCCCAGATGCTGAGACAGATCTGTCACGCCGAGCGCCCGCTTCTCCCACTAGTAAGCTTCCTGTCTGTCCTGATTAATCCAGTCTTGCAGACCCAGCGACCGCCCTCAGTGATCTAGAGAAGTGACGTTGACATACGGCTAAGAACCAGCTCTCTTGGTGCTCTATGGACATTCGGCACATCAACCGTACCTTCAGGCGCCGCCTTCTATATAAATAGGTAGAGGGCCGCTACGACTCCAAAAAACTCGGCCGCGTTCCTGCCCCGCAGGCTCATCCACGGGCCGGCGATAAGAGCCACGTGTGAATTCCAATGGTATTCCACTGCCGGAGCGATCGTGAGCAGATTGCTGTACCCCTTGCCGACCATGGCCGGTTCGCCATTCACTCCGACACCCGTCGTTCCCGAAAAGCGCGTCGCATTGACAGTTTGGAAGCCGATATCTAACGCGAAGACCAGATGTTGCGTGATCGTATATTCTGCTGCCAACGTCACCGTCGTCACTGATCCGGGATCAACCCGGCCCGTCGTGCCGAATCCTCCACCGTACGCATTGAACCCGCGCACCGTGACCGGTGTGTAGAACCCGTGCGTGATATTCACGCGGTATCGAAGAAAGTGACCTTCCGGAAGCGCAATGAGCTTCTGCGCTCCGATCCCGAGAGTCGTCGCATACGACCCGCCTCCCGTGCCGCCCAGCCCCGTCTTAGACGGTTCAAGGGCGGTATAGCGTCCGGTCGGAAACATTTCTTGTGCCCAGATCCGGACATCGGGAAGCCATGAATCAGATCGGCCTCGGAATACTTGATAACCAAGCGCGAACGGAAGGTCGCCGAACCCGGCGGACGATTCTCCTTGGGCATGCGTGTCGAGCCACTGTGGTGCAATCTCGACATCTACTCGACTCGTGAGCCCATAAATAAAGTACGTTTGTTGAACGATGGTGCGGGAGACCGTGACTGACTGCAGGCGCCAATTGTCGTTGTACAGTCCGCCGAATCGGGTGAAATAAAAGTACGGCTCGACAACGACATGCCCCTGATCGACGGTACTTCCGCGGGAGGAGAGCAGCGTGCCCGTGAACCAAGGGACTACCGGCTGAGGCTGCCGGATTTCGGAATCGCCGGCCCACGCTACGTGAGAACAGCATGTGCCGGTAATGAGTAGGCTGAGCAAGAACGTGCATTGATGCTTTGCAAGAAGGAGCCGTTTCATAGTTGTCCCGCATGCCGACCGTCGCGCTACGGTCTTGAAAATGGGCGGAGCCGTGGGGGATTTACGCGATCGGAAGTGTGTGAGAAATCCGGCAAAGAGATGGCGGTGACAGGCGCGACGGACATTCGGCGCCGTGTCCTCCGGCGCGGTACGGGCCCGCCATGGCTATACGGCTCAATGATCCATTGAAGCAGTGAACGAACTCGGCGCTGAATGACTCTATCAAGACTCTTGCGTCTTGTGTTGTCATTCTATCGAGCGTCGGGATCCTACTTCACGGTGCCGGATTTCTTCTGCTCTGCGAACTGAACTTCGATGGCGACCAGTGATGGGCCGTTTTTGGCGATATCGATAACGACTCGGTCCCCTGTTTGCGGCAGGGATCTTGCCGACTCACCCTTTTGCCGATAGCGTGTCTGATCAGTAAGTTCGACAGAGACGGTCTCACCCTTTGGCGTCTTCACCTCAAGATGATCCTCACGGACCGCCGTCACAGTTCCAAGCACATGCTGTTCTGTGCCATGGCCCCACGCTGTCGAACCGGCAATCGTACACAACATGGATAAGATGATCGCAGCCCTTCTCATGATCATGCTCCTTCTAAAAAATACTGGTTCAGTGATGATGCTCCGACGGTGGAGAGGGGGTCGAGTCGTCCCCCTGAAGAAAACGATCGAACGAAGCTTCCTCCTCGCGTTCATGCTTCGTTTTCGGGTTCAACGCCTTCATGTCCTCTAACTCATCCGACGTCAGATTCGGAAGGTGTCGAATGAAATGCACTAATGCCCAACTGTCGATGTCATCGGCCAGCGTGCCGGTTCCCCATGCCGGCATACCCGTAAAGCGAATGCCGTTATGGATCATAAAGGCCAATTCGCCGTCGGAAAGACTCTGCGTCTCTTTCAGCCGCATGTCGGGAGGCTTTGGATAGAAGTTTTGTCCGATCGGCGTCTGGCCGCTTCCATCATTCGCATGGCAGGCCGCGCAATGATCGGCGAAGTGCCCTCTGGCTTGAGCCAAGACTCCCGCGCTGACAGGCACAGGATTGAGTTTCTCTCGCTGTTCAGGCGGAATGGACGCCCGCCTCAATTGACGAATCACGGCGACTTCCCATGTGCTGGGGTTCCCCTTCGCACTGAACCCGACGACCAACGTTTCATAACCGACCCACCCCACCGCTCCGAGGACAACCGCCATCACAGCCAGCACGAAGACAAGACCGGTCTTCATGATCAGAATCGTGGTCCTTCCCACCGCTACCGTTTCTCCAGACTGGTCGAATTCGGCATGACGTCTCTCGTGTAGTCATGAGTGGCGCTGGGCATTTTATTGATCATACTGCGGATAGGCTTCCTCAAACCAGGAAGTCCGCCGCATATTGTGAAGGGTATCTGTCGCGTCTTTCAATGACATTCCTTTCTGATGATTAGACTGTCAGTCGAGTGCCGTCGGAGGGAAGGGCGGTACGCTTACACCGTTCTCCCCCTCGCTATGCGACAGTATGGTCAGTGTCTTGATGGAGGTGATATGGCTACGACCGTCATGGAACAGTCCGTGAAAGATAACGGCAAGGAGAGTGTCAAACCAGCGAAGTCGCAGACGACGGCGGAAGACAAACCGTTGCGTACGCTGGCGATTGATATAGGCGCGACGGGGCTCAAAGCCGTCGTGCTCAATGAACTTGGCGCTCCCATCACGGAGCGGACTCGGGTCAAGACTCCCGCGAGCGGCATGCCGGGGGAAGTCATGGATGCCCTGACGGCGTTGGCTCAACAACAAGGAGAGTTCGACCGTGTGTCGGTCGGATTCCCGGGCATCATCCGAAACGGCGTGGTGAAAGATGCGCCGAACCTCGCGAAGGAATGGAAAGACTTTAATGTCGGCGAAGTCTTAGCCGCTCGACTCGGCAGACCCGTTCGCGCCGCCAACGACGCCGACGTGCAAGGCTTCGGAGCCATCTCGGGGAAAGGCGTGGAACTGGTGCTCACGCTCGGGACAGGCGTGGGCTCGTCGCTGTTCGTGAATGGCCATCTGGTTCCGAACGTTGAAGTGGGAAGAAAGAAGCTGAGCGATGCAGAGTTGCAAAAGGTCGGCAAGGGCAAATGGAACAAGCGGTTGATGAAGACGGTGAACAAACTGGAGAAGATGTTTCATTATGATCGTCTGTACATCGGGGGCGGCAATGCACGCCAGGTGGATATCGCGGGACATCCGGCGCATGTGACGATCGTATCCAATCTGAATGGATTGGTCGGCGGCCTCGCCCTCTGGCGCGAACATACGAGTGTCATGTCCTTCTATACTGCCGTTCCATCGCCGCCTCCTCAACCCGAGACCGAAGCCGAAGGGAAAAGTGTATAAGGTGCAGGCTCTCCGAACAATTGGCCAGTGTCGGTCGGAAGGGCAAGGCAGAATCGCTCTCTCGAAGGTCCCTGGCCTTTAGCGCATCGTGTCGCACGATGAATGTTCGCCTAGTTGGATGAATCGTGGAACAGATTTTTTCAAAAGAAGTCTTGCTCTGGATCTCGATTGGTTCCGGCATCGCGCTGCTGCTGACCGCGATCGCCATACCGATCGTGATTGTCAAATTGCCGTCCGATTATCTTGCCAACGATCAGAAGAAGAGCTGGCTGGATACGCAGCCTACCGTGGTGCGCGCGGGGCTTCGTGTGGTCAAAAACCTGTTCGGCGTGCTGCTCGTGGTGTTGGGGATCATCATGCTGGTCTTACCGGGACAAGGGGTGCTTTCGATTGTGCTCGGCCTCAGCCTGGTCGATTTCCCTGGACGCCATGCCCTGCAGTGCAAGTTGATGCGTCGACCCAAGGTCATCGAGAGTATCAACTGGATTCGCAAAAAGTTTCATCGTCCACCCTTGATGGTGCCCGAGACGTGCTAGTGGTCGTTAAAAGGCACGACCGGGCGCCCATCTTCTCTCATAATCGCCATCTGCGTTGGGCGGGCCCTGCGGCTATTCCTGCTTGGGCTTGTCCTGGTTCAGGATTGTGAGGCGACCGTGGGCATCTTTCGCATAGCTGCTATTTGGATATTTTGTGGTGATTTCCCGGTACAGGTCCTTCGCATGTTGCACGTTCTGTTGTCGCTCTTCAAATTGCGCAGTCATGTAGAGCTCCTCGGCCTTGTCCGAACAACCCAGAATAGAGGTCGCGAGAAGGGCCGTAAGGATGATCGTCCGTTTCATAAGCGATGTATCCTATCAAGGAACGTCAGCTCCGCGATAGCAGACTTATCCAACTCACCCTTCCCGGAGGCCACCAGCCGTTGGTATTGCTCCAGGGTGGTCTTGGTAAGCGGCAGCGGCAAGCCGACTGATTGTCCCAGTGCCAGCGCAATGCCGGAATCTTTCGCTGCATGAGCCGCCGAGAAGTAACAGTCATGCAGGCGATGTTGCATGTCTTCCCCGTCGGTTTCGAGTACCCGCGAGGCTGCGCCGGTCTGCCGGAAGACGTCGCGGAGCATGGTGAGGTCCAGCCCCAGCGCGGCGCCCAGCCCGAGTCCCTCGGCCAGGCCGGCCGTATTGATGTTCATAACCATGTTGACCAGCGCCTTCACCGTAGCCGCCTGACCGGCCTTGCCGATATAGCGGAGACTGACGCTCAAGGATTCAAGCAGCGGTTTGGCGGCCTCAAAGGTATCCGTCTTGCCGCCGCACATCAGATATAGGGTTCCGTTGCGTGCTTGTGAAATGCTGCTTGCCATGCAGGCTTCTAGGCTCGTCCCGCCATGCTGTTCAACGATCGTTTCCACTTCAACATGGATCTGAGGGGATAGGGTTGCGCAGTTGATGAAGAGGCGGCCGTCGGCGTGTGAGAGGAGACTATCGACCTGTTGCGGTGCAAAAATCAGACGCATTGCGGCATCGTCTGTAATCACCGTAAAGATGGTCGTGCATCGTTCAGCCACACGCGCCGGAGTCGTCACGGTCTCGCATCCCAGCTCCTTTCCGAGAGAGGTACTCTTGGCTTCATCAACATCGTAGACCGCGGTCACGGTATAACCGGTGTCGTAGAGCCGGCGTGCCATGTTGGCGCCCATTCGTCCAACTCCAACGAATCCAATGTGCCCGTAGGATGATCCTATCGACATGGTGCCCTTGCTGCAGAGACAACGCGCGGCCGAACTTTAGCACAGGCGGTCAAGATTGACGAGGGATGGTGCGAGTTGATGTCGAACCAAGGTGTGGCGACGAACCGGCTGCCGTGCTGCCTGGGCGAATCCGCATGGTGATGTGACAACAGGAGTCGTTGAGCGACTGTCACCAGCGATCCTTATGACTGTGTTTCTGTCCTCCTCCATCGCCGCCGGAGATAAAATATTATTAACCCCGAGAGCCCTGATCCTAGGAGAAAAAAAGTCGCGGGTTCGGGATTCGAGATCATTGCAGGCTGCGCTCCGCCAATTAGCGTGTCCAATGTGGTAAGGCTTTGCGACAGGCTTGTGGTGAAGCTCAGGTTACCTGACCCGGTATGGAGGCTATAGAAGGTTGATCCTGTGCTTACCGTGGAGCTATCGACACGCCCCGTGAACTCCGCCGTCCGAATATTGCTACTGAAGAATCCGCCCACCGCTGCAAAGTTGACAACCACGTCGAAGTCGCCTGACGCGTGGCTCAGTGAATCGGGAACGAGTTGCGCGGTCCCAGCGACTAAGCCGGTGGATCGTCCGACGAGAATCGTATTGGCATAGATCTTAAGGCCAAACGTGTTAAACGCGGCGGTGAAACCTTGCGGACTCGGTGCCGCGGTTCCTGATGCCGTATAAACGGCTGAAAGGTGATAGTCTTTATTGAGACCCGTTTTATCGACGATGCTCGTACTGTCCGGAAAGTAAAAGTTGTTAAATGCGCCGCCTCCCGTTTCCGAAAAGGCTCCGGTGATCGTTTGACTGACCGCGGACGCATAGTCGAGTCCAATGGAACTTGCGGCAAAAGACTTCTCTGGCTCACCGATGGCCCTCGGATTGATTGTAACGACGCTTGCATACGGTATCGGCGTATCGATGGACATCAGGACGACCGTTGTCAGAATGATAGACAGAATTTGACGCATTCCGTGCTTCCTCTCGGGTGGTTGATCAGTGTCCCGACCTCGTTTCGGGCATGGTGTTGGTAAAGCAAGAGGTGCGCCATTATCCGAACTGCAAGAATGTAAGAGATATGGAAAGTGTTCGTGAGATCTGTCGTCTTTAGTTGACTGTCTTAGGATGCAGGGCAGGCAAGCATGATTTTCGATGGAAGGGCCGGGAGACCGATAGTTACAGGGTATCTAGTATAGAGAAAAGACGTTATACATCCATTTAACTAGGTGCACTTGCCGTCAAGTTTTCTAGACGGTACTGGGCTTTAGCGCCAATCCTCATAAGCATAGTATTTATTTGTCTATCGAGGGCCAAGGCAATACGGCATCGAGTTTCGGGCGACGGCGAAGCCTATAGACAATCCACAAGCACATGGGTTTTTGACCTATTATGACAATGGAAACTCCGTGCTTGAAAAGAGACGATTTCACGCCAATGGGAAG
>DATEPO010000411.1:0-6323 GCA_035273145.1 Nitrospiraceae bacterium | reverse complement strand
CTGGGCATGGGGGCATTTCTCGGCGTGGCCCGAGGCAGTCATGAACCGCCGAAGTTCATTATTCTTGAATACAATGCTCGCGGAACGGCAAAACGGAACGGCCGCGCCCGTCAACCGATTGTGCTCGTCGGCAAGACCATTACCTTCGATACGGGCGGGATCTCGCTCAAGCCGTCCGAGAATATGGAACAAATGAAAGCCGACATGACAGGCGGCGCTGAAGTGCTGGCGGCGATTCGAGCCGCCGCTCGATTACGGCTTCCGCTGCATGTGATCGGTATTCTTCCGGCGACCGAAAACATGCCGGGCGGCCGGGCGATTAAACCCGGTGATATTCTGAACACGCTTTCTGGGTTGACGGTCGAAGTGCAGAACACCGATGCCGAAGGACGCCTGATTTTGGCGGATGGCTTGAGTTACGCCACACGACTGAAGCCCGCCGTCATTATCGACATCGCCACACTGACCGGAGCGTGCGCTGTGGCGCTTGGGCAATTCGCCATCGGCATGTTCAGCAATCGCGACGCCTTAAAACAACGCATACAACAGGCCGGGTCCAAATCCGGCGAGCGCGTCTGGGAAATGCCGCTCTGGGATGATTACTTTGAGCAACTCAAGAGCGACGTGGCGGACATGCGGAACATCGGCGGCCGTGGGGGCGGCATGATTACCGCCGCTCTTTTCCTTAGTAAGTTCGTGGACGATTGCCCCTGGGTACACCTCGACATCGCGAGCACCGATTGGAGCGACCGGGAACGGGCGTACATTGCTAAAGGCCCAACCGGCATCGGCACACGACTGCTGATCCAATACTTAATTGATGAATCGGCCTTTAAACATTAAATACTTTTTATAAGGACGCTCAAAAAGCATCGCAACAAGGCCGCAGCCCCTGGCAACACCGCAGGCGTATCCTCTGGGGTACGTTGAGGATGTTGACGAGGCGAGAACGCAGGTCGGGAAGGAGCGCGTCCCAGAGCGCTTGCGGAAGGTGGTGCGATAGTGACTTTTTCAGCATCCTGTGGTGGAAAAATGACCTTACGCGAGAAAATCGGACAACTCTTCATGCTGGGATTCGACGGCGCCACTGTATCTAAGGATATGGCGAAGCTGATCGACGAGTATCAGCCCGGTGGATTCATCGTTTTTAAACGCAACCTTGAATCCGCGAACCAGATCATCAAGCTGACCAACAAGCTTCAAAACCATGCGAAGAATTCGCCGCTCTTGATTGCCATCGACCAGGAGGGCGGCCGCGTGTCCCGGTTGCCGGGCGGATTTACGATCTTCCCGCCATGTGCCGCTTTAGAATTTGCCTCCGATTCCAGGCTCGCCTATGAAGTCGCCGCGATCACAGCCGCGGAGCTGAAGGCCGTCGGCATTAATATGAACATGGCGCCCGTCCTGGATATCAATACCAATGCGTCGAATCCCATCATCGGCGATCGCGCATTCAGTGCAAAACCGGCGACGGTCTGTGAGCTGGGCCTGGCGACCATTGCGGGGCTGCAGGACAATAAGGTCGTCGCGTGCGGCAAACACTTTCCCGGCCATGGAGACACGACCAAGGATTCTCATCTGGAGCTGCCGGTCGTCGCCTCATCATTCGAGCGGATGCATGACATGGAATTGCGGCCGTTTCGCCATGCCATCGACAATGAATTGGCCACCATCATGACGGCGCATGTGTCCTACCCGAAGCTCGACTCGCAATTTCCGGCGACGCTGTCCTATATCATCCTGACCGATTTGCTGCGCGATCAATTGCACTTTAAGGGCGTCATCGTCACGGACGATCTGGAGATGCGCGCGATTATCGATCACTATGGTATCGAAGAAGCGTCGCTGAAGGCCTTCCAAGCCGGTGCGGACGTCTTATTAATCTGCAAAGACAGCGAACGGCAAGTCGCCGCGATGGAGGCCATCTATCGAGCGGTAAAAGACGGCAAAATTTCCGAGACAAGACTGGACGCTTCTCTGCGCCGCATTGCCCGTGTAAAGGAACGGTTCTTGACACCGTATGTTCCAGCCGATCCTGCGGAGGCGAAGTCCATCATTGGGTGCACTCGACACCAGAGGATATTCGACACCGTTTGCAAGACCGACGAACGGCGACTGAAAGCGATGGTGTGACGGCACGGCCGGTCAGTAAAAAGGAACTCTGGGCCTGGTGCCTGTACGACTTCGCGAATTCCTCCTTTACGACCCTCATCGTCACGGTTGCCTACAGCATCTATTTCGTTCAAGTCGTCGCGCGGCCGTTCGGAATAAGCGGTCATGAAGCAACCCCCGAGCGGTTATGGTTTTGGGGGTATGCGGTGTCCATGTTGGTCGTGGCGGTACTCGCCCCTGTCTTGGGAGCCATCGCCGACGCGTGCGCCATCAAGCGCCGGTTTCTCATCGGATCGACGCTCGTCTGCGTGGCATTCACGGCGCTGCTCTCTCTCGTCAAAGAGGGGGACGTCTGGCAGGGGCTGCTCTTCTTCGGTCTCGCCAACATTGCCTTCGATCTGGGATTCCTCTTCTGCAGCGCCTTTCTGGTCGAAATTTCGACACCCGAGAACATCGGACGCATCTCCGGCTATGGCTGGGGACTCGGCTATGCCGGGGGATTGCTGTCCCTCGCCTTGGCGTACCCGTTGATCAGCGGAGGATTTGCTGAAGAGAACTTGCCGTACTACCGATTGAGCTTCGCGGTGACCGCGGCCTTTTTCCTGCTGGCCGCCTTGCCGACCTTCTTCTGGCTGCACGAGCGTGCCATTCCTCAGACACGGGATCCTCATCATTCAGTCGGGCGGCAGGCGGTCTCCCAACTCGCGTCGACGGCGAAGCATATTGGGCGGTACCGTGACTTGGGCGTCTATTTCATCGCCTATTTGATCTATACGGATGCAATCAATACCATCATCGTCGCGTCCGCCATCTTTGCAAACAAAGTCCTGGACTTTTCACCGGGCGATCTGATTATCTATTTTCTCATTACACAAATTACCGCAGGACTTGGCGCCGTCGGATTCGGGCTATTGGCCGATCGCATCGGGGCAAAACATACTATTAGTCTGACTTTGCTCTTGTGGATCGCCCTGGCCATTGCGGCAAGCACGGTACAGACTCAGGCTCAATTTTATGTAATCGGGTTAATTGCCGGCGCCGCGTTAGGCGCCAATCAGTCGTCGAGCCGAATGCTGTTAGGCCGATTTACACCGGTCGGACGCCAAGGCGAATTCTTCGGATTTTTCTCGGTCACCGGAAAATTTGCCGCAATCATCGGCCCTTTGATCTATGCTGAGGTCACCGTCCTGACCGGCAGTCAGCGATGGGCCGTCTTCTCGATGGCCTTATTCTTTTTGGCCGGGCTGCTCGTATTCCAGGCGGTAGATGAACGGCGAGGGGTTGCGGCGGCGGTGAAGTCTTAAAGTCATAACGTCATAAAGCCGTCAAGCCGAACGTTGGGACTTTAAGACTTTCGGACCTTACGACTTGAAGGACTATTTATGGTCAAAAAAGGCGACATCATTGATGAGAAAAAACGCCACCCTGATGGTTGCGGGCTGATGGTCAAAGTCATGGCGGGCGGCGAAGGGTTTGAAAAAATTGTCTGCTGCGGTCATGAGCTCACCGAAGACGATGTGGTGCCGAAGGTCGGTTCAACGCTGGGCCGAAAAAAAGGTTCTCTTCCGATCGGCATGATCTTGGATGAAAAGAAACTGTACCCGAATTCCTGCGGCCTTCGGGTCATGATCATGGAGGGTGGCGCCGGCTTTCAAGAAATCATCTGTTGCGGCCATTCCCTCACCTTCACGTCGATCCGCGAACTCAAGGACTTGGGTGAGTTGCACACCATGCCACCTCCCGAGCCCAACGTCGGACCTCACGGCAATGCGTGAGGACGTTTAACGTGAATGTTATTCGTGAATCGGTAGGACCGAGTTCTGAAGATTAAGTAAGTGAGTATTTAGTAGCTGTCCGACATAATCAATTACTCATTTACTTAGTTGCTCAATTACCGTCCGTTGCAATTAACGGTTAATGGATAACGAGGCCCCATGCGCAATAAGACAGAATCCATGAAGCACCTCCTCGACTGGATGGAATGGCTCGATCGGTGGGGCTACATTACGGCCGGCATGAGTCTGCTCATCCTCGGGATGCTGATCTTTGCGCATAGCTGGTACGTCTTCATGGTCGTTGCGTTCAACCAAGGGTCCCTGTTGGGAGCCGGACTCAAACTCTTGAATGATCTCTTGCTGGTCATCATCCTACTGGAGTTATTTCGGACCGTCGTGCGATTCCTGCAGACCGAAATTCTGTCGCTGGAACCCTATCTCGCTGTCGGTATCATCGCCTGCACCAGACGTGTGCTGACGGCCAGCGCTGAACTATCCCATCTTCCTGAAGTGACCAATGACCAATTCTATCGCTACCTCATGGACGTGGGTGTGAATGTCGGTGTGATCATGGTCCTGATCCTTGCAGTATTTCTTGTTCGCAAGCGACCTGCGTCGACCATTTCGGCCTCAGTCACCGCGGCCTAAGCCGACACGTCTGGTTTCCTCGCCACCATACATGCAGGATGCATCAATCACGGACAGAAACCTGCCGGCGAATGCGAGGACGAGTGTCCTCGCGCTCGTTCTCGGACCGATTGCCGCCGCGTGCGTCTACTTTTTGCCGATCCCGCACCTGCCCCCCCACGCCCATTTCTTAGCCGCGATTCTGACGTGGGTCGTCCTGTATTGGATCGCCGAGCCCATTCCATTGCCCGTGACGGCGCTGCTCGGCACCGCCTTCTGCGTGCTCGCCGGACTCGGCACGGCGAAGGGTATTTTTGCTTCCTACGGCCATCCGATCATTTTTCTCTTCATCGGAAGCTTCCTGATCGCGGAAGCCATGGTGGTTCACGGCGTGGACCGAAAAGTTGCCGAATGGATGTTGTCCTTGTCGTGGGTCGGCGCTCGTCCGTCACGCATCCTGTTGGCGTTAGGCGCCGTGACGGCCGCCATGTCGATGTGGATCAGCAACACGGCGGCCACGGCGATGATGCTGCCGATCGGTCTTGGCGTGCTTGGCACTCTCCAACGGAATAGAGTCAACCATGGGCACCATCACACGGCCTTTATGCTGATGCTCTCGTATGCGGCCACAGCAGGCGGAATGGCCACGATTGTCGGCACCCCGCCAAATTTGATCGGCGTCGGTTTGATTGCAGAACAAGCCGGCATGACCATTTCGTTTGTCACCTGGATGACCTTTGGGTTGCCGCTGGCGCTTGCCATGTTGTTATGCGCCGGGCTCCTACTTAGTCGCTTCAATCCCGGGCAGTCGACAAATGCGGCTTATGCAGCAGACGAGGCGACCCTTCCTGAGACAGCCGCAACATCCGGATGGACACAAGGACAGATCAATGCATGCATTGCGTTTGGCGTGGCGGTCGTGCTCTGGATCGTCCCCGGTGCGTTGGAGGCGCTGTTGGGATCGGAACACAGCCTGATTGTCTCGCTCAATGCGCATCTCCCGAATGAGTTGGTGGCATTGCTCGCTGCCGGACTCTTATTCCTTCTGCCGACAGATCTAGGGACAGGCGCCTTCACGCTCAATTGGAAACAGGCCGCGAACATCAATTGGGGCATTATTCTCTTGTTTGGAGGCGGGTTGGCCTTTGGCGACTTGATGACCAAGACCGGTCTCTCGGACGCAATCGGCCTAGGTTTCGTGAATTTATTCGGAACCAGTAATATCTGGAGTCTCACCGCCGTGGCCATCCTCGCAGGCGTGTTGATCAGCGAGCTCGCCTCGAATACCGCCTCCGCCGCCATGCTCATCCCTTTGGTTATCGCGATTGCCCAGGCAGACGGCGTGTCGGCTGTCGTCCCGGCCTTGGGCGCCTGCCTGGGCGCCAGTCTTGGTTTTGCCTTACCCGTGTCCACCCCTCCGAACGCCATCGTGTACGGGACAGGATTGATCTCGATGCGTAGTATGATCCGCGCCGGCGTGATCTTCGACATCGTCGGGGCGATCCTCATTTGGATCGTCCTGCGGATCGTCTCTCCGCTGGTGGGTCTGATCTAGCGCTTCCTGCTCTTGATTGGCCCGAATCGATATGGCATCATTGCCCTCCCTATGATCAATCTTCTCGAATACGTCGGCAACGTGCACATCTTTTTAGGGCCGTATCGCGGCAATCCTATTGCGCTCTACTTAACGCGAAGAGAGAGCGGCTGTGAAATCGCGCCGAAAATCTATCCCTGGAACGAGGTCATCGGTAAGGGAGAAACGCCGAATAAGGCCGCCGCGGATTTTGAAGAGAAATGGAAGACCAAAGG
>DATEPO010000410.1:0-2925 GCA_035273145.1 Nitrospiraceae bacterium | reverse complement strand
AAAGGACGGGACCATCGAAATGGTCCGGAACACCTTTCCACAGGTGACGCTCATTGAAAGCCCCGCCAATGTCGGGTTGACGAAAGGTTTGAATGCCTGCATTCGGTCGGCTCAGGCCGACTATATCCTCGCGCTCGATTCCGACACCATTGTGACGAATGGAGCGATCGCTTCGCTAATGGCCTTCATGCAGGCGCATCCGGAAATGGGAGCGGTGGGAGGGCGATTGTATTACCTGAATGGCATGCTCCAGGAAACGGCCCGTACGTTTCCGACCATATCGAATGCAATCTTCGGGAGACACACGTTCTTGGGGCGGCTTTTCCCTAATCATCCTGCACGTACACGATACCTCATGGCGAAGTTTCAGAACAGCGATGAGTGGTTTGAGGCCGATTATGTCTCCGCCGCCTGTCTTATGATGACCAAAGCCGCATGGCAGGCGATCGGCGGCTTCGACGAGAATTTTTTTGTCTACTGGTGTGATGCCGACTTTTGCTTTCGGGTTCGTCGCGCCGGGTACAAGATTGCGTGCGTTCCTGAGGCCCGGGTCTTCCATTGCGAGCAATTCCATCCAGGCCGTAAAAAAAGCCATCGGATGATTGTCGATTTCCACAGGGGCGCTTACCGATTTTATACCAAGAGCTATTTTGCGTTCCGCTCGCATCCCATGCGGCTGCTCGCCTGGTTAGGATTAAACGCGCGGATGCGATGGCTATTGATGCTCAATGCATGTAAAAGCGGGCACAGTTTGCGTGCCGAACAGAACCGCGTGAACGCCTCGTAGCGTTTAGAGAAGTGTTTTCATTGCTCACCATGATTTGAACAGACTCAACTACGATGAACAACCAGGCCATTACAGGGGTCATTCTTGCGGCGGGCAAATCGACCCGGATGCAACCTTTTTCCGCCAGATTTCCTAAACCGATTTTACCGATCTGCAATCGTCCGGTGATTGAGTATCAAATCGAAGAGATGAAGCGTTTGGGCATTGAAGACATCATCATCGTTGTCGGCCATTTGGGATTTGAGGTCTCTCTCGCGCTCGGAAATGGCAGCCGGTTAGGCGTCAATATCCGCTATGTCGACCAGCGCGATACCATGGGCATTGCGCACGCCGTTGGACAGTTAGAACCGTATATCGATCATCGCTTCCTGCTCTTCCTAGGCGACATTTTTTTTAAGACCAAAGACCTGCAGGACATGTTGACGCTCATGGATGAGGGCGCCCATGCCGTTCTCGCCGTTCGTCGCGAAGAAAGCCTGGAAGCTATCGGAAGAAATTTTTCGGTCGTGATCGACGACGATCACCGGGTCAGGCGGGTCATCGAGAAGCCGCGCCACCCTCCCAACAAAATTAAAGGGTGTGGCCTCTATCTCTTCGATCCCCATATCTTCGACGCGATCCGCCGCACGCCACAAACAGCGGGTCGCAATGAATATGAACTCACCTCCTCGATTCAACTATTGATCGAAGATGACTTTGCCGTCCGCATTGCGGAGGTCGTCACGTACGATATTAATTTGACCTTCCCTCAGGATTTACTCACGTGCAACCTGAAACAGCTTAAATTTCTTGGGCAAGAATCTCTGGTGGGTAAGTCCTGCCGACTCCATCCGGACGTGAAAGTGATTAATTCCGTCATCGGTGATGGCGTCACCGTGGCCCAACCTATCGAGATTCGGGATTCGCTTATTCTATCGGATTCAGTAGTCACTTACCGAGGCGACCTCAACAGAATCATTTTCACGCCCGATAGTATTATCGATTGCCGCTTGATGGAACGCTAAGATGAACGGTCAAAAAATCCTGGTGACCGGTGGGGCCGGGTTCATCGGCTCACATCTCACAGCCGCTCTCGTGAACACAGGTGCGCATGTAGTCGTCTATGACAATCTTTCGACCGGCAGACAAGAGAAGGTCCCTCGAGGCGCAGTGCTCATAAAAGCCGACATGCTCGATCTTACGCGATTGGAGTCGGCCGTCGCTGAAGCGGACATCGTTATCCATCTGGCTGCCCGGGTCAGTATTCGCGCCTCGATGGATGGCTTCTATGAAGATGCCGAGACGAATTTGATGGGAACGCTCAATTTGTTGCGAGCGTTGAGAGGAAGCCACGTTTCAAAGCTTGTTTTTGCATCATCTATGGCGGTCTACGCAGACATGGACGGACAGCCGTCCATTAAAGAGAGCTATACGACTCAGCCCATCTCGGCGTATGGAATATCTAAACTGGCTTCGGAAAAATATTTACTGTTGCTCGGCCGGGCCATGGGCATCAAGGTGGCCGTACTTCGGTACTTCAATACCTATGGCCCCGGCCAGCGTTATACTCCCTATGTTGGTGTCGTGACGATCTTCATCAATCGCCTTCTGAACAATGAGCCGATTGTAATCTATGGAACAGGGGAACAGCGACGAGATTTTGTGTCTGTGTACGATGTGGTCCGATGCACGATGGCTGCAATGAACTGGCAAGGTGACGCAGGCATTTTCAACGTAGGAAGTGGAAAGGCGATCTCCGTCAACGAGCTGGCGGACATGATCCTACGCAAATTAGCGCCGGGTGCCACAGCGGTCCACCAAGCGGAACAGGAGGGCGAAATAAAGAACTCTATTGCCGACATCAGTTGCGCGCGGTCAACGCTCGGATACCAGCCATCGGACCAGCTTGCCGATTTTCTTGACGCGATTATTGCTGCGCATAAAGCGAGCCCAACAGTATGACACGCGATGAACGCCTCATCGGGTTGCGAGCATGATGGATCTCGTCATCTCGATCGGCACGATTGACAGATACGACATGTTGGCAAACTGCCTTCGCTCAATTTATGGCGACGAGACGCTCGATCTGCAGGTGAAGGTGATCATCGTCATTAACGGCTCGCCGGACGAGACAATGGCTCAGCGTATCAAGGCTAACT
>DATEPO010000409.1:0-2328 GCA_035273145.1 Nitrospiraceae bacterium | reverse complement strand
GCCTCAAACATTCGCCTTGGAGCCACAGCCGTTCGCGTTTGAGGCGCGTTTGTGATTGGTATTGCGCCACACGGTCTGAAATGCCTTGTAGCGCTTCGCGGGAAATGACCGAGACAATACGCTTCTGCCCGGCGGCCATACGCGGATCGGGTCGGTCAGCCGCCATATATTCGATTTCTTCCTGAGGGACATCGCAATACCCCAGCATCAGCAGGTGCAGCATGATCCGGCCTTGGATGGGGAGCCGGTTGATGGCGGCGTCGATATGCGCTTTTGTGAGGACACCAGCCATGGAGCTTAAGCCGACCCTGTTGCTCGGGCTTCGAGATAGGAAGCCACATACTCTCTGATTTGTTGAACGGTCCCGGAGGCGTAGAGTTGTCGCGGGACTTCCACGCAATGGAGCTGAGCGGGATCGACACCCCGCTCGATCGCGTACGCCTCATCGACGTATAAACTCACCGACCCGTCAAGGTGGCGGATCGCGTACAATGCATGCGACTCGTCCATTACGTTCAAGCCATCTCCTCTACCATCTACATCATCGCCCCTATTTCTTCTGAATCAATTAACATACGATGCCCCATAGTGTCAAAGCCATGACTCAGCGCCGCTGTTGCCCGGATATGGCCGGCGCCTTTAAACGCGGTAGGGTCCAAAAGGGAATAACACAGACGTTACAGAGCGTTAGACTATGCCAAGACTGAAGTCGCTCCTGGTCAAGGACTCACCTCGACAGGAAGCCGCTTGTCAAGAAGTGACTTGAGAGGATCACCCGACAGGATAGATACCATGAGGAGCAAGGTTCACAGGCGAGTACCATGGTGTATGACGAACGTGGGACAATGGACAAACATCAGTCGGCGCGGGCATGCACCGGCAGGTCGGCTTTTTCCCTCATCCGTTCGAGCAGTCCTTCAGTAGACGCAAACGTCAAGACTCTCGCAAACTGGCCTCGATAGCTGTTCATCAGGCTGATTCCATCGACGACGACATCATAGATCAGCCAGTCGCCGGCTTTTTCCACCATCCTGAAATCCAACAAGAATTCGTTTTTAGAGGTCAAAATCTGCGCGCGGACCACTGCATAGCCATCGGCAAGCCGTTCTGCCAGGTAGCGGAGGGGCGCTCCGGCGTAGCCTTCAATTTTACCGGCATAGGATTTCGCAAGGAGGGTGCGAAAGAGCCGGATAAACTCCTGCTGTTCTCCCTCAGTCAACTTCGGCCATTCTTCACCGAGTGACCGTTTGGACATTTCCTCGCAACTGAAGCGTTCGCCGATGATCGATACAAGTTGATTTCGTCGTTCGACGGCATGTTCCGGCTTCTTGAGCTCCGTATCACTAAGGAGCATGTGGACCTTTTGGCTGGTCGCTTGTAAGGCATCCAGCGGAGCGCCGGCGGCCGCGATGCCGGGCTGAACGAACCATACAATAACAATAGCGAACACGAACACGACAGGCAGTTTTTGAGACCCGGAGAGATAGGTATGTTGCATGGCGTTCTCTTTCTGCTGGAGTGATTGCGAGACCATTCCCGAGCAGCACTGTGTTCTATTCTTAGAATATTGAGCGTAGGCTGACTATCAGGAAAATGACACGCTTAGGCGTCCGTGATGGGCTTACGCGAAGAAGGAGACAGGTCGGCGGGAGGTTACATGAACCGGACATTTGTTATCCTTGCGGATTCCATTCGTGATCGGCTTCGACGGCAGTGACCAGACGCTCGAAAATGTCAGGGACCGCCGCGGCCACACGACTCCAATTGGAAATCATCGGAATCCCCAAGGGATCTTTGAGAAACACTTCTGTGGCAAGGCTGATGCCTTTGAGGAAGACCTCCACCGCCATCCGTTCTTGGTGCCGATCGAATTGAAGACTGTTAATGGCGGCATCATCCTCATATTTCTTGATCGCTTCTTGCGCAATTTGAAGGTAGGTGGCGCGAAGGGTCTTCAAGAGACCATCCGACAGCACAACCCCTTCGCTGGCTAAATTGCGAAACACGGATTTCGCGATGTCGACGCACATTTTGTGCAGGCCGCTGTTGGGATCATCCGCAGAGAGGGCTTGATGCTTGTGATCGTAATTGTCGGTGAGATCCGCCTGGCAGACACGCCGTGGCGCGCAATTGCGATAGACCTCTGCCAGTACACCGACTTCCAACCCCCAGTCTCCCGGGATGCGATTCGTCCAGGCCAGATCGCTGACCATGGCGAATTCCCCGGCCAATGGATATCGAAAGCTGTCCAAGAAGTTCAACATGGGATGACGGCCGACGAGGCGTTCGAGACTTCGGATCAGGGGAGTAATGAACAACCGCGTGACA
>DATEPO010000408.1:0-3469 GCA_035273145.1 Nitrospiraceae bacterium | reverse complement strand
CAGAGAGGCAGCGGTTTCATCGGCTGCAGACTTGGGTCTCCGGACTTTAGGTCTGGCATCGGACGGCTCCCCTGGGACCAACGGGCGAGAGAAAAATGACTCCAATCGATGCACCGGACACCTTTCCGGCCCCATCTACCCCGCGATCGCTGTGCCGGGGACGATGCCTTGTCATCGGCAGAGGCAACTTGCGGGCAATCGAAAACGCCCCAAACACCTACTTCAGAGCCATCATCATACAAGAGATACTGGCCCGGCCCGCTACGGTAAACTAGAGCTCGCGTGTTGAACAAGCTGATCTTCGCGAACCTGAGCCACCGCCCCGTAAGGACCATTCTGAGCGTGCTGGCGATTGCAGTTGAGGTGACCATGATCCTCACGCTGGTCGGGGTCAGCCATGGAACCTTGAACTCCACTGCGCAGCGGGCAAGAGGCGTCGGTGCGGACATCATTATCCGACCTCCCGGCAGCTCGGCTCTATCCAGCCTTAGTTCCGCCCCCATTAGCCAGAAATATGTCGCCTGGTTGATGCAGCAACCTCACATCGCGCTGGCAACAGGCACGGTTGTCCAGGGGTTGTCCGGCTTCGACTCCATCACCGGGGTCGACTTCCCTGCATTCGACAAGATGAGCGGCGGCTTTGAATTCACCGCTGGGGGCGCTCCGGTCAACGATGACGACATGATCGTTGACGAGTACTATGCCCGCCAGCACAAGTTGAGTGTCGGAAGCCACATCAAGCTTGCCGATGCCGAGTGGAATATTTCCGGGATCTACTCCGGGGGCAAGTTGGCGCGGATCTGCGTCAAGCTGCCGGTCCTACAGAAACTGATGGACCGTGTTGGGTATGTCACGATTCTCTATGCCAAACTTGATGATCCCAAGCAAACCGATGCGGTAGCCCGCAGCCTTAAGGCGCAGCTTCCCAGCTATCCCATCTACACCATGGACGAGCTAACCTCGCTCTATTCCATCAGTAACGTGGGTATGCTCAAGGACTTCATCGTAGTCGTAATCGGGGTCGCGGTGATCGTAGGCTTCATTGTGGTGTTCATGGCCATGTACACAGCCGTGCTGGAGCGCACGCGAGAGATCGGAATCATCAAGGCCGTGGGCGGATCCGCGGGCCTGGTGTTGAGCATTCTTCTTCGCGAAACCCTCTTGCTCGCTCTCCTCGGCACAGTGGTCGGCATCGTACTGACGTACGGGACGCAGCTTCTCATGCATGCTCTCCCCTCCAACCTGACCCAGGAGACCGTATACAGTTGGTGGCCGATTGCCGGGGCGATCGCAGTCGTTGGCGCGCTTCTTGGCGCAATCGTCCCGGGATACAAAGCCGTCCAACAAGATGTAACCGAGGCTCTCTCCTATGAGTAACTTGCAAGCAGCGGCTCTTGAGAGCTCCGCCGCGGCGGAAACAGCGTCGCCCATCATCCGTGTGCGTGGCCTCACCAAGGTCTACCACGTCGGCGACGTCGATGTTCACGCGTTGCGCGGCGTCGACCTGGACATCGTACCCGGAGAGTTCGTGGCTATCGTCGGCGCTTCGGGATCCGGCAAATCGACGCTGTTTCACATCCTCGGCGGCCTGACTCCCCCTACCTCCGGCACAGTCAGTATCAGCGGCAAGAGCATCGCCGGAATGTCCAACCAGGAGCGTACCGAGCTCCGCAAGACGACCGTCGGCTTCGTGTTTCAGAAGTACAATCTGCTGCCGACGCTTTCGGCCGAAGACAACATCAAAATCGTCGAATTCATCGGCGGACGCTCGACCGAGTTCACCCCTGAGTTCGTCGAAATCCTGAAGTTGCTCGGAATCCAGGAACGTCTAAAGCACAAGCCGCGAGCCCTCTCCGGCGGCCAGCAGCAGCGGGTCGCCATTGCCCGTGCGATCATAAAAAAACCGGCCATCCTGCTTGCCGATGAGCCCACGGGCAACCTGGATAGTGAGAATTCCGCCGCCGTCCTCGGATTGATGAAAGACCTCAACGAGCGCACCGGTCAGACCATCCTGATGATCACCCATGACCCCGAAGCGGCCGCGTACGCCGGTCGCTCGGTCCATATGCGCGACGGCAGAATCGTGTAGAAGGCCCAGGCGGGGTCCTTGTCTCGGCGCTCTGCGACATGCGAAATAAGGCACTTGCGCTGGCAATCGCGGCCAGTCTGCCGTTACAATCGGTGGGGACAAAGACAAACCGGCGCAATCTGTTCGCATCACAGAACCCGCACCACCGCAAGGAGAAACACCTCGCTATGAAATTGACTGCACGTACACCGGCTTTGGTTACATTGCTGGTTTTACTTGGATTTTCAACAGGCTGCGACTTTCTGAAGTCGCGTGACCAGCTAACCAAAGGCGTTGCGGCGTTCAAGAACTCCCAGTACGAGCAGGCAACCCGATATTTTCAGAACGCAGTGAACCTCGACCCGAATAATCAAACCGCGAGGCTGTACCTCGCCACTGCCTACGCGTCTCAGGTCGTTCAAAACCTGATGACTCCGGAAAACCTGGCAATGGCTCACAAGGCGCTCGACAGTTTCCAGGCGGTGCTGGACAAGGACCCGAACGACGTAACCGCGTTGAAACAGATCGCCTCCATCCACCGAAAT
Organism: Nitrospiraceae bacterium; assembly: GCA_035273145.1. Classification (GTDB taxonomy): domain Bacteria; phylum Nitrospirota; class Nitrospiria; order Nitrospirales; family Nitrospiraceae; genus JAICXS01. The sequence continues at coordinate 856 of DATEPO010000408.1, read as the reverse complement.
ATCCAACAGTTTGAGCAGGCGAAAAAGGATGAGCTGAAAGTGATCTCGGTCGCCCCCAATGAACCGGAGGCTTATTACATCATCGGGTGGGTGGACTGGACTCTCGCCTATAAGAACGCCGTCGCTGTGCTTGCCGCCGATGGGCTCACTGACGATGGGCAAGGCAACAAGAAGATGACGAAGGCTGCCTGCGCCAAGCTGCAGGCCGAGAATACAGACCTCGTCAACGACGGCCTGAAGAACCTGCAGAAGGCGGTCGATTTGAATCCGAACTACGACGACGCCATGCAGTACATGCAGCTTACCTATCGTCGGAAGGCTGATCTTGAGTGTGGAAACGACGCTGCCCGCAAAGCTGACCTCGACGAGGCCGACAAGTGGATTCAGCGCGCGATGGGAGCTCGCAAGCAGAACGAGATTAATAAGGAAAAGAAGGTGGGCGGCGGCGTAACCATGTAGCCGGATATTCCCCCCAGACAGGAAAGCCTCCCAATCGGGAGGCTTTCTTCTTGATATCTGCAGTCCGTAATCGCTTTAGACGCTTGGCCTCACTCCGTCCAGCGCCTGAACACGAGCGAGCCGTTCGTACCGCCGAACCCAAACGAGTTCGAGAGGGCGTAGTCGATCTTGCCCCCTCTCGGCGCATTCGGAACGTAATTCAGCCGGCACTCCGGGTCGAGCTCGACGATATTCATAGTCGGAGGAGCCGTCTGGTTCAGCATCGCCATCACGGTAATGCCCGCCTCAAGTCCGCCGGCGCCGCCCAAGAGATGGCCGGTCATCGATTTGGTCGAGCTCACCATTAATGTATGATCCAATGCCCGCCCGCCAAACACCGTCTCAATCGCTTTGGATT